>NZ_JAALGV010000077.1:0-259 GCF_011174875.1 Acinetobacter sp. GFQ9D191M | reverse complement strand
AACTGTGTCTTTGATACCCACAATTTCAACTTCTTCACCAACTTTGATGATACCAGTTTCAACACGGCCAGTTACAACTGTACCACGGCCAGAAATTGAGAATACGTCTTCGATTGGCATCAAGAATGCTTGGTCGATTGCACGTTCTGGTTCTGGGATGTAAGAGTCAAGCGCTTCAACAAGAGCTACAACTGCGTCTTCACCGTATTGACCAGCTTCACCGTTCAGTGCAGCAAGTGCTGAACCACGGATTACAGGA
>NZ_JAALGV010000076.1:0-757 GCF_011174875.1 Acinetobacter sp. GFQ9D191M | reverse complement strand
AAGGGTGAGTTGAAAAAAGACTTATTATCCTGTCTGCGTCATGAAAATAAAAAGCGAAAAGCTAACGGTGAACCTAAAAAAGATTCTATATTACAGGATATTAAAACTATTCATGAGCGCCCAGCCGAAGTTCAAGAAAGAAAAATACCGGGTCATTGGGAAGCCGATTTAATTAAAGGTAAAGACAATAAAAGTTCGATAGCAACACTTATTGAACGAAATACACGGCTCTGTATCTTGGCAACATTACCTGATGCAAAGGCAGAATCAGTGCGCAAGGCTTTAACTGAAGCTCTGAAATATTTACCTGCAGAACTACGTAAAACGTTGACCTATGACCGTGGACGTGAGATGTCAGAACATAAAATACTCGAAGAAGATTTAGGCATAGATGTATATTTCTGTGACCCACATTCACCCTGGCAAAAAGGCACATGCGAAAATATGAATGGTTTAATTAGGCAATATTTACCTAAAGGGATTGATTTAAATCAGGCAGATCAGCATTATTTAAATCAAGTTGCCATGTCACTGAATACTCGTCCTAGAAAGGCGTTAGATTGGCTTACACCATTAGAGAAATTTGCTCAGCTTGTTGATTATCATATGGCTTTTGAAACTGTCGCACCTCATGTTTGAATTCGCCATTCAAACGCATCTCTAGAGATGCGTTTTTTGTTTTAATTCAAAATTTTCCAATAATAACAAAGTACACTTTTAAGTATTTTTTCATAATCTTCCTTAAGCTGCTCATAAT
>NZ_JAALGV010000075.1:0-17538 GCF_011174875.1 Acinetobacter sp. GFQ9D191M | reverse complement strand
TGAGATGTCAGAACATAAAATCCTCGAAGAAGATTTAGGCATAGATGTATATTTCTGTGACCCACATTCGCCATGGCAGAAAGGTACATGCGAAAATATGAATGGTTTAATTAGGCAATATTTACCTAAAGGGATTGATTTAAATCAGGCAGATCAGCATTATTTAAATCAAGTCGCCATGTCACTGAATACTCGTCCTAGAAAAGCGTTAGATTGGCTTACACCATTAGAGAAATTTGCTCAGCTTGTTGATTATCATAAGGCTTTTGAAACTGTCGCACCTCATGTTTGAATTCGCCATTAAAACGCATCTCTAGAGATGCGTTTTTTGTTTTAATTCAAAATTTTCCAATAATAACAAAGTACACTTTTAAGTATTTTTTCATAATCTTCCTTAAGCTGCTCATAATTTCTTTTCACCACTTTAGCCTTAATTTTAGCTTGTTCAATCTGTTGCGCAGGCGAAAGTGCGTTTTGCCCTACTTCCTTCGCAGCTTACTCAATTGCCTCAATTAATGCAGCATGACGGCTCTTTTTAATCGAACCCCGTTTACGTTCTGCTTCTATTGCAAACGTATCATTATTAATTGTCAGAGCCTTTTGATAGGATAGTGGACTTGTTGGCTTTTAAACGCTCTAAGACAGCATGATATTCAATAAAATACACTCAATTAGTTAAAAAATCACCCCAAAATAATCGGTTTATTGCCTAATTCATTTTCTAAATCATCTATTTTACGATCATAGTACTGATCTAGAACCTGTCCAATCTGCTTTACTCCTTCAATTACACCTTCTTTAAATTTTTGCTGGACTAAATGCTGAATAATATTTTGACAAATTTCATCCCAAACTTGCTGGATCGTTGTATTTTTAATTCCCCGATCAATCACAATTTCAACCTTATGCTCACACAAGTTTAAATATAGCAATACCCCACTATTATATTCGGTATCCCAGACACCGAGCTCGGCAAAGAGTTGTCGAGCTCTACACAAAGTATCCTGATAATAGGCTGATCGTGCAGATAAGCATCCCTCGATTACGACCTGAATTTCTCCGACATGACCATGCTCTGCTTCTTCAACAGCTAGTGCAATCGCATGTTGATCCTGCTTGGAAAAAAAACGCTTGGTTGCCGGCATATAGAAGAAATGCTTGAGCCAGCGCTTAAAGCTCGGCTGTGCATGTTCTTCCAGCTTCGGCCGCGTGACAATTTCTGTCGTATCTGTCGTTGTTACCATGAGCCTGATGCTCCTCCCCCACCAAAACCACCGCCGCCTCCACCGAAGCCGCCGCCTCCAAAACCACCACGTCCACTACCACCGCCACGACCTCCACCTGCCATAAAGGCATGCAGGATCAACTGAGCAAGTGAGGTCACGAGTAAAAAGAAAACTCCAGCACCAATTAATAGGCTAGCGACCAATCCCATGCCATTGACTAACCCGGCTGCAGTTCCAGCCACTGCAGCAGTGGCTGCACTCAGCTTTCTGCCAAAGATCATGGAACCAATAACACCAGCGACGATAATAAAAATAACCGAACCAAAAGTCGCTTGAGATGCTTGCTGTGCTTTATAAGCCTGTTCCTGACGTTCTTTAAGCTCAGCCGCTGCTTGAGCTGCAATCTCAGGATCTAGATTTAGAATACGCTCGATTTCTGCCAGACCGGCATCTATCCCTTGCGCATACTGACCCTGCTTAAACAAAGGCGTAATTTCGTTATTAATAATTCGTCCAGCCACAATATCTGGCAGAACACCTTCTAACCCATATCCAGTTAAAATCTGGATACGATGATCATTTACTGCAATGGTCATTAACAGACCATTATCATGTTCTTTTGATCCCAGTTGCCAACGATCTGCCACACGCATGGAATAGTCAAAAATATCTTCCTGTCCAGTAGTAGGGACAATCACTACGCCGATCTGAGCCTTACCTGCCTGATAAAGATTGATGATTCGTTGACTAAGTTGTTGTTTTTCTGCTGCCGTTAATAAATTTGCCTGATCAATCACCGGCTCATTCATGCTGGGCAAGTCGCGCTGAACCTGACCTTCTGCCATATCATTGGCAATTTGGCGCTGCGGTGCTGTATCTGCAGATTCTACATTTTGATCCGTAGTATTCGTTTTAGGCTGCAAAATTTCACGTGCAACAATCACTTCTTCTGTATCAGTTGCTGTTGCTGTTTCACTCCAGGCAGGATTCATCAGGCTCATAATGAGGCTGAGAAATATACCTGTACAAAGTTTTACAGCGCTTATATGCATCATTGCAGCCACCTTATTAGCAGATTACCCAAGATCAGGCTTATTCAAATGAAACCTTAGGTGCCTGTTGCGCACTCTGCTCTGCACTAAAGTTTGGTTTGGTATCCATCCCAATAACTTTGGCCGTCATCACCTGCGGGAACTGACGTGCATAAGAGTTAAAATCTTGTACAGTCGTAATATAACGGTTACGCGCTACCGCAATACGGTTTTCAGTACCCTCAAGTTGTACCTGTAAATCGCGGAACTGCTCATTGGCTTTTAAATCCGGATAATTTTCAGTTACTGCCAGTAGACGTGACAAGGCACTGGTCATTTGTGCCTGAGCTTCCTGATAGCGCTGGAACAGTTCAGGGTCTTCCAGCACTTCACGGTCGACTTTTAGGCCTGCCACATTGGCACGTGCCTGAGTCACTTCAGTTAACACCTGCTCTTCATGTGCGGCATAGCCTTTGACAACATTCACTAAATTTGGCACCAAGTCAGCACGACGCTGATACTGGTTTTGTACTTCAGACCATGCCGCAGTCACCGCCTCATCCTTAACTTGTAAGGTGTTATAGCCACAACCAGTAAGCGTCAGGGTACTGACTAACATCAGAGCAATGAAAGATTTTTTTAATACAGGGATCATCTTTTATCCTCAATTCTTTATTGATATTTATTTAATTAATTTGATTTTAAACATATTTTTCCTAGTTTTTGTTAATTTTTATAATTTTTTACTTTTATCGTTTTTATTCCTTCTGTTCTGCTTCAGAACTACGAATTAATATTGGATATATTGATAAGTTTAAATCCATATTTATTATAACTACTTAGAACTAAGCTGAATAAATTAGTAAAATGAAAAAAAATAAAAAACCCGCCGTAGCGGGTTTTTTAAATAGAGGATTAAATTAGATTAAATATCAAGATAATCCAGAATACCTTCTGCAGCCTGACGACCTTCCCAGATCGCTGTCACAACCAGATCAGAACCACGAACCATGTCGCCACCAGCAAAGATTTTTGGATTCGAAGTCTGGAATTTGTATTGCTGTTGCTCGGCTGCAAGTACGCGACCCGAACCATCCAGATTGATTTCTACATCAGTGAACCAGTCTGCTGGGCTGGTACGGAAACCAAATGCCAGCAATACTGCATCTGCAGACAGAATTTCTTCTGAACCTGGAATTGGTTCCGGACTACGGCGGCCACGGCTGTCTGGTTCGCCCAGTTGAGTCGTTACCACTTTTACGCCAGTCACTTTGCCATTTTCACCCACGATTTCGATAGGCTGACGGTTGAACTGGAATTCCACACCTTCTTCACGCGCATTTTTTACTTCACGACGTGAACCCGGCATGTTCGCTTCATCACGACGATAAGCACAAACTACTGACTCAGCACCTTGACGGATTGAAGTACGGTTACAGTCCATCGCGGTATCACCACCACCCAAGACAATCACTTTTTTGCCTTCAACGCTGATGTATTCGGATGGATCTTTTTCCCACCCCTGGCAACGGTTCACGTTAGCAATCAGGAAATCCAGTGCATCATACACTCCATCCAGATCTTCACCAGCAAAGCCACCTTTCATATAAGTGTATGTTCCCATACCCATAAAGACAGCGTCATAGTCAGCAAGTAACTGGTCGATAGTAACATCGGTACCAATTTCAGTATTCAGACGGAATTCAACACCCATACCCGTGAAAATTTCACGGCGGCGTTTCATCACGTCTTTTTCCATCTTGAATTCTGGAATACCGAAAGTCAGCAGACCACCAATTTCAGGACGTTTATCAAATACAACTGGCTTCACACCATTACGTACCAGAATATCAGCACAGCCTAGACCGGCAGGACCTGCCCCAATGATAGCAACTTTCTTGTCAGTCCATTTCACATGAGACATGTCTGGACGCCAGCCTAAAGCGAAAGCGGTGTCATTGATATATTTTTCAGCATTACCAATGGTGACTGCACCAAAACCATCATTTAAGGTACAAGCACCTTCACACAGACGGTCTTGAGGACAAACACGACCACAGACTTCTGGCAAAGTATTGGTCTGGTGACACAATTCTGCTGCCTGGAAAATACGGCCTTCTGCCAGTAACTTCAACCAGTTTGGGATGTAGTTATGAACCGGACATTTCCATTCACAGTACGGGTTACCACAACCTAGACAACGATGTGACTGATTTGCAGCCACTTCTGTTGTGAAAGGTTTATAAATTTCCACAAATTCTGCTTTGCGGACGTCAATCTCTTTTTTCTCTGGATCTTGGCGTGCGACATCCAGGAATTGAAAGTCATTATTTAGGCGCTCTGCCATCTCTCTCTCCGTGGGTAGACCCAAGGCTTTATTCGCATTACCTTAGGTCTGCCTATATCTGCAGTAGTGGAATTATTGTGGATCAGCTTGAGTTGTTTTCAACAAGGTCAACAAGTTAGCTGCTTTTGGTTTTACCAGCCAGAACTTACGACTATAGAAATCAAACTCATGGCGGATCTTGTACGCCCAAGCACTACCTGTTTCTGCAATATGTTCATCTAAAATGCGAAGCAAAAAGGTCTGATGTTCTTCCATCGCTTCAGTTGAGATACGGTTCAGTTCAATCAACTCATGGTTGTAATGATCTACAAAATCATTGTCCAGGTCCAATACATAAGCAAAACCACCGGTCATACCTGCACCGAAGTTATGACCTACTTTACCTAGGACAGTCACAATACCGCCAGTCATATATTCACAGCAGTGATCGCCTGCACCCTCAATCACGGCGAAGGCACCAGAGTTACGAACTGCAAAACGCTCACCTGCAGTACCTGCAGCAAACAATTTACCACCAGTCGCACCATACAGACAGGTATTACCAATGATTGCAGTATTTTGAGTCTGGAACGGAGAACCTTTTGGCGGGAAAATCGAGATACGGCCACCTGCCATACCTTTACCCACGTAGTCGTTCGCATCACCTTCCAGTTTCAGATGCAGACCACCGGCATTCCAGACACCGAGTGACTGACCCGCTGTACCAGTCAGATTTACTTTAACCGGATGCGCTTCCATACTCAGGTTGCCATAACGTTTGGCAATTTCACCTGACAGACGTGCACCAATCGAACGGTCACAGTTACCTACGGTAAAGCTGTATTCACCGCCTGTACCTGCTTCGATTGCTGGCAGAATTTCCTCTACCATTTTCTCAGCCAAAATACCTTTATCGAATGGTTCATTACCCTGTACTTCACAGTACTGTGCTTTGCCTTCTGCTGCTGGATGTGACTCTAACAGTTTGCTCAGGTCGAGGTGAGCATGTTTGTCAGTTTCACCTGGCAGGATTTCCAGCAAGTCGGTACGACCAATCAGGTCTTTCAGGCTAGATACGCCAAGTGCCGCCAACCATTCACGTGTTTCTTCAGCAATGAAAGTGAAGAAGTTGATCAGCATTTGTGGTTCGCCGATGTAGTGCTCTTGACGCAGATGATCCTGCTGAGTCGCAACACCGGTCGCACAGTTATTCAAGTGACAGATACGCAGGTATTTACAACCTAAGGCAATCATTGGAGTCGAACCGAAGCCAAAGCTCTCTGCACCCAAGATCGCTGCTTTTACCACGTCAAGACCAGTTTTTAAACCACCATCAGTTTGAACGCGTACTTTGCCACGTAAGTCGTTTACACGAAGTGCTTGATGCGCTTCACTTAAACCTAATTCCCATGGAGAACCCGCATGGTGAATCGAGGATAATGGAGATGCTGCTGTACCACCGTCATAACCAGAAATGGTAATAAAATCGGCATAAGCTTTTGCCACACCTGCTGCAATCGTACCTACACCCGGTTCAGATACCAGTTTCACCGATACCATCGCTTGCGGATTGACCTGTTTCAAGTCAAAGATCAACTGTGATAAATCTTCGATCGAATAGATATCATGGTGTGGTGGTGGTGAAATCAGAGTCACACCTGGAACTGAATAACGTAAACGGGCAATCAAGCCATTCACTTTACCACCTGGCAACTGGCCACCTTCACCCGGTTTCGCGCCTTGAGCCACTTTAATCTGCAACACTTCTGCTGAAGTTAAGTACGCTGGGGTTACACCAAAACGACCAGATGCAATCTGTTTGATTTTTGAGTTACGAATCGTGCCATAACGCGCTGGATCTTCACCGCCCTCACCCGAGTTTGAACGACCACCGATGGTGTTCATGGCAATCGCAATGGCTTCGTGTGCTTCAGGAGACAATGCACCCAAAGACATACCCGCAGAGTCAAAGCGAGGCAAGATATCTTCTACAGACTCAACCTGATCCACTGGAATTGAGTTGTCAGTTTTCAGCTTGAATAAATCACGGATGGTTGCAATCGGACGGTTATTTACCAGTTCTGCATATTCTTTAAAGTCAGCATAATTACCAGAACGTACTGCTTTATGCAGTGAGTTAATCACGTCCGGGTTAAACGCATGGTATTCCTTGCCGAAGACGAATTTCAGCATACCGCCCTGATCGATTGGCTTACGGTTTTTCCATGCCAAATCTGCCAGTTGTTTCTGGTCATTTTCAAGATCAGCAAAAGTTGCACCCTGAATACGGCTCGGAACACCTACGAAGCATTTATTCACAACTTCATTGGATAAACCGACTGCTTCAAACAGCTGACCGCCACGGTAAGAAGCCACAGTTGAAATACCCATCTTAGACAGGACTTTCAGCAGGCCTTTTTCAATCCCCTTACGGAAATTGTTTTGCGCATAGACCGGATCACCTAGCAATTCACCTTTAGCCACCAGATCATTGATCACGTCATATGCTAGGTATGGATAAATTGCTGTCGCGCCAAAGCCAAGCAGAACGGCAAATTGATGTGGATCACGGGCGAAACCGGTTTCAACAATCAAATTCGCATCAGTACGCAGACCAGTATTGATTAGATGATGGTGTACTGCACCAGTGACCATCACAGCATTGGCTGGCAAGAAACCTTCACGGATTTTCTTGTCTGAAAGTACCAATAAAGTTTTGCCGTCACGAATCGCTTGCGCTGATTCTTCGCAAATACGAGCAATTGCAGCTTCTAAGCCTTCAGTTTCAGCATAGTTCAGATCAATATCCGCAATCTCATAACCTGTACGACCTAGCGTACGGATCTGATGCATTTTTGAATTAGACAAGACCGGACTTGAAATAATCAGACGGTCTGCATGTTCTGGACCCTGTTCGAAAACGTTTTGTTCACGACCTAAACAGGTTTCCAGCGACATCACGATCGATTCACGTAATGGATCGATTGGCGGATTCGTTACCTGTGCGAACTGCTGACGGAAATAGTCTGATACATGACGTACCTGACGTGACAGAACCGCCATCGGGGTATCATCACCCATAGAACCCACAGCTTCCTGACCGCTTTCAGCGATTGGACGCAGCAACTGGTCACGTTCTTCGAAGGTTACCATGAACATTTTCTGTGCCGCTTTCAGGTTGTCACCTTTCAAGCCACGCTCACATAGATATTCTTCCAGCTCAGGGCTACCTTGTAGACGTACAGCATTTTCACGTAACCATTCACGGTACGGACGCATACGTTTCAGGTGATTATTCACATCCTGAGTATCTAATACTTTACCGGTATAAGTATCGATCACCAGCATTTGGCCAGGACCCACACGACCTTTAGAAATGACATCTTCAGGTTCATAGCCCCATACACCGATTTCTGAAGCCAGTGTAATGTAGCCATTTTTAGTGATGACCCAACGTGCCGGACGCAAGCCGTTACGATCTAGCATACAGATTGCATGACGACCGTCTTGGATAACTAAACCAGCAGGGCCATCCCATGCTTCCATATGTTTAGAGTTGAACTCATAGAATGCACGTAAATCAGCATCCAGAGTTTCAACGTTCTGCCAAGCAGGTGGAACCAGCATACGTAGCGCACGGAACAGATCCATACCACCACCCACTAGAATTTCCAGCATGTTATCCAAACTAGATGAATCTGAACCAGTACGGTTTACGATTGGATTCAGCTCAGTCAGACCTGGCAGTAACGGGTTTTCAAATTTAGGCGTACGCGCCATTGCCCAGTTACGGTTTGCAGTAATAGTGTTAATTTCACCATTGTGCGCCAGGTAACGGAATGGCTGAGCCAGTGGCCAGCGTGGCAACGTATTGGTAGAGAAACGTTGATGGAAAACCACGATATGTGATGCCAGACGCTCATCAGCCAGGTCAGTATAGAAGTCAGCAATAGCTGCCGGCATCATTAGACCTTTATAGCTGATTACAGTTGAGCATAAGGTCGTCACATAGAAGTATGGATCACTAGTTAACTGCTGTTCAGCACGACGACGTGCAAGGAACAATTTACGGTTGAATTCAACTTCAGTTACACCGATTGGGCAGTTTACGATGATCTGCTCAAAAGCTGGCAGAGACTGCATTGCAATCTCACCGAGCGCATCATTATTCGTCGGTACAACACGCCATGCGATAACGCGACAGCCTTCTTCTTCAATTTCTTTCGTCAGAACTTGTTTTGCATGTGCGGCTAATGCTGGATCCAGATTCAGGAATACTGTACCCACAGCAAAAATCTCACTTAAGGTAATGTCGCTTAAGCGTTTGGCCTCTTCACGGAAGAATTCTTTAGGCATTGCCAGCAATAGACCACAACCATCACCGGTCTTGCCATCAGCAGCAATACCACCACGGTGGGTCATACAACTTAGACTATGAATTGCAGTCTTGACCAGATCATGACTGGCATCACCCTGCATATGGGCGATCAAACCGAAACCACAGTTATCTTTAAACTCATCCGGTTGGTATAAACCTTGAGCGGGAGCTACATTATTAGGCGATGGCATGTGCATAGCGTACCCTTCTTTTCACTAAGCCCGATAGGCTATTAAACAATCTAAATTCTGCTGTGCGTGACTGTCTGATTTACTCCACAAGCTAAGCAGCTTTATAGAGCAAAATATCATTGAGTATCTTTTCAACATAATCCTTTTTCAGACGGAATGCATGAAAAATAACATTCATTTTGCTGACGGATAAGATAAAAATAAGCAACAAAGATGACAATTACGCCTATTCATCGAATCATTTTCGCGCCAAAACAGGGAGATTAATTCAATTCATGCACCAATAAAGCAAATTTCATGCCAACTTAAGGAGCAAAAATCAAAACAACACAAATGACAAAGATTTAGTAAACAGAAGGAAAATTATGATTATTTATGGTACGTATTTTTTGCACCAAAAGCGTACATTTATAATAAAGATAAAGTGTCTGTGCGCTATTTTAGACCGGCCTAGTTAAATGGATCACTAATCTCGTTTTCTTGAGGTCGAGAATTGCCATTTGATGAGCGTGGACTTCCTTCGATATGACTTTGAGATTTCTGTACATCCACTACATTACCTTCCTGATCACGTCGAACAATCGTCGTACTCGTGGTACTTTCTTTAGGGGTGACCACAGGTGCTGAAGGTTGGACTTTCGGTCTGATCTGTACAGATTCATCGACTTTCGGTAAAGGTACATTTTTCAACTGAATTTCATAAAGTTTTTGGTTACTTGCCAGTTCTTCCGAACCCATACTGTTGACCAGACTGGCATATTGTTGCATGGCCACAACTTTAGGCTGGACGGATTTAGGCAGATTCAGATTGAGCGCTGATAAAGCCTGTTGAGCTTCTGCTGCGGTTTTATACAGCCCATATAACAATACATATTGTTCAGGCTGGTTCTCACCCGAAAGCCTTAAATAAACAAAAGGTTTACGATCCTGCTGCTTTTTCAGGAAGGTTTTTAGAATGGATTCATTACCTACACGAAATAGCTCAATCGCATGCTGTTTTTTTACTTCACCAATATATTTGGTTCCACGGAATTCAGGCTCATGACTAACATTGACAACAATTCGAGTACTGAGATCAAGAGGCTTAACTTCATCAGAAAGTGCACCAAGATGGGTCATCGAGGCCACTTTTTCTGGTTGAATCTGTAATTCAACTTCGGTTTCCGGCTTCTTCTCGACTTCTATAACTTCATCTGTATCAGTGATAGCCCAAAAAACCAAGGCAGCAAATAGACAGCATACGCCACAGACCAGCCAGAAATAATGCTGAATCTTTTGCCAAGGGGTACGTAATGCTGTCATAAAAATTAAACCTATGCCTGATGAGCTAAAATCGCCTGTTGCATCAACTCGACATCAAAGCCTCGAGTAATGACCGCTTTTCCAAGTTGCTGCAATAATACAAGACGAAGCTGCCCATTTAAAACTTTCTTGTCGTGAGCCATATAAGCCAGGAAATCGTCAAGTGGGATTTTAGGACAAACAATAGGTAATTGCGCACGAGAAATGATTTTTTTTGTACGCTCAAGGTCTTCTAATGAAATCCAACCCATGCGATGGGATAAATCTGCTGCCATCACCATACCGGTTGCTACCGCTTCTCCGTGCAGCCATTCACCGTAGCCCAGATAAGACTCAATCGCATGACCAAATGTATGACCGAGATTAAGTAAAGCACGCTCACCCTGCTCTTTTTCATCATTCGCTACAATACGTGCTTTATGCGCACATGAACGATAAACCGCTTCGGCCAGCAATTGCTCATCACGGGCAATAAGACCTTCCATATTGGCTTCTAGCCAGACTAGAAACTCTTCATCACCGAGCAAGGCATATTTGATCACTTCAGCCAAACCGGCAGATAGCTCACGATCTGGTAAAGTTGACAGCTGTGACATATCTGCCAACACCACTTGTGGCTGCTGGAAAGCACCAATCATGTTTTTACCCAGTGGATGATTAATGCCGGTTTTACCTCCTACACTAGAATCCACTTGAGAAAGTAACGTTGTTGGCACCTGAATAAAATAGATACCACGCTGGAAACAGGCAGAGGCAAAGCCGGCCATATCTCCAATAACACCACCACCGAGTGCCAGAACCGTACAGTCGCGGTTAAAGCCTGCCTCAAGCAATGCATCAAAAATTAGGTTTAGATGTTCAATATTTTTGTATTTCTCACCATCCGGCAGAATACAGGTCGCCACAGTTTTACCCAAATTTTCTAATGCAGCCTTATAGCGATCCAGATAGAGTGGTGCCACCGTATCATTACTGACAATCATCACCTGCTTGCCATGAATATACGGCTCAAGCAATTCCTGAGGATTCAAGTTACTGCCAATAAAAATGGGGTAACGACGTTCACCGAGTTCGACATATAAGGTTTTCATGAGGGGATAACCACTTTTTCAACTGAACTTATTTTTTTGGAAGGATGAGATTCAGAATACGCTGCGCCAAATCTCGTGCAGCTCCCTGATTGGTCTCAATAATGTAATGTGCGACTTCCCGGTATAACGGATCCCGCACTGCAAGCAGATCTCTGAGTTTCTGTTCAGGATTTTCGACTTGTAACAAGGGGCGGTTTTTGTCGCGATAGGTTCGCTGAAGCTGAATTTCAACTGGAGTATAAAGATAAACAACGATGCCTCGCTGCTTTAAATAATCCCGATTAGGAGCCTGAGTAATTGCGCCACCACCAGTCGCAAGTACCAGCTGTGGACGTGAGGTTAACTCATCAATGACAACAGTTTCACGATGACGAAAACCCTTTTCACCCTCTTTTTCGAAGATCCAGGGAATCGTAGCCCCTGTTTTCCGCTCAATTTCATGATCGCTGTCCAGAAATTCTCGTCCTAACAGTTCTGCTAAATGTCGTCCTACTGTTGTTTTACCGGCCCCCATCGGCCCTACCAAATAGATATTTGGCAGGGTTTCAAACTCTTTGCTTGGCAAGGAGTCACCTATTCATTTTGTTAAATTCAAAATATATTAATGATTTCTTGAAACACTGTCATTAACAATTCGAGGTGTAACAAAAATCAGCAATTCACGCTTGTTATCTGATTTTACATCTTTACGAAATAAACGACCTAAATATGGCAGATCTCCCAAGAACGGAACTTTAGTTTGCGCATTTCGAGTTTCTTGCTCAAAAATACCACCCAATACCACTGTTTCACCATTATCAACCAGTACATTAGTATTGATCTGATTTTTATTAATAGTTAACTGTCCAGTTGGGGTCGGGTTTCCTGGTGAGTCACTGGTAATATTCAATTCCATCTGCACCTTACCATCTGGAGTAATACTTGGTGTTACATCTAAACTTAAAGTTGCATCAATAAATGATGTAGTCGACACTGCATTAGCACCACCACCTTCTGCAGACTGATATGGAATTTGCGAACCGGAGGCAACGGTTGC
Organism: Acinetobacter sp. GFQ9D191M; assembly: GCF_011174875.1. NCBI lineage: Bacteria > Pseudomonadati > Pseudomonadota > Gammaproteobacteria > Moraxellales > Moraxellaceae > Acinetobacter > Acinetobacter sp. GFQ9D191M. Next base: position 4,957 of record NZ_JAALGV010000075.1, on the reverse strand, counting down.
TTTTTGTTTGTCAGCAGTGAGCACTTTTGGCGTAGAAATCACTTCACCATAACCATCTGCCTGTAGCGCAGAAAGTTCAAGATCCAGCATAAAATCAGAAAGGCTAATTAAGCCAAAAGCAATACGGCTTGCACCTTGACTAGTGACACCTAAATCCACATTTAGGTTATCTGGGCGTTGAATATCATAGGTAAATCCGCCTAAATCACTTTCTTGAGGATCTCTCAAATCCCATAGGGTAGTATCACTCCCCCCACAAGAAGGTGATTATTATTGGTAATCCCTTGAGACAGGATTCCCCATTTCACACCCATTTCTTTAGTAAAGTCAGTGGTTGCACGAACGATACGTGCCTCAACCATTACCTGTTTCACTTGTACATCAAGTAGATCCACCATATTCCGGATTTTATCGATAAAAGGCTGGGTATCATTCACAATAATGGTATTGGTACGAGCATCAATAGAGATAGAACCACGTGAACTTAGTAAACTTTCTCTATCATCACCGTTACTTGTGCTATTCGAGCTCCCTGATCCTGATGCACTCTTATTTTGAGTAATCAGTTTTTCAATATCTGCTGCTTTTGCATAACTGAGCTGCATATATTCAGTTTGAATTGGTGCAAGCTTAACACTCTGTGCTAGTGCTTTCGCTTCTTCTTCTTCGGCCTTAATTAGTTCTGCCACCGGTGCAATCCAGATCACATTACCATTACGGCGTTTATCCAGATTTTTAGTTTTTAACACAATATCTAAAGCCTGATCCCAAGGCACTTCTTTGAGGCGTAAGGTAATATTACCTTGTACGCTATCTGCAGCAACCATATTGATATCGGTAAAATCGGCTAATAACTGTAGAACTCGACGGACTTCAATATCTTGGAAATCGAGGGAAATTTTCTTGCCTGTATAAGCGACTGATTTAGGACGTAAAGGCCCTTTAACTTCTGGACGCTTCAAACTAATCGTCAGCTTATTATCAGTTTGAAAAGCCATATATTCATAGCTTTCCGCAGATTGAATAGTAATTACACCTGAGCCATTCTGATTGACTGCGTCTACACTCGAAACTGGTGTAGCAAAATCATTCACATTTAAGCGACGGGTCAAATGTGCCGGAATCTTGGAGCCCAGAGTCCGCACAATCACTTTGGTTCCCTGCTGCTGTACATCGACTGGTGTGTTCTGACCTGCCAGATCAATTACCACCAGTCCTTCACCTTGCGCACCCCGCTGGAAACCAATATTAGTAATCTCCTGAGCGACCTGTTGTTGTACAGGCTGAGCAATAGCGACTGGAGTAGCAGAATTAATTTTTAAAATAAAGGTATTGCCTTCCACACGCGTCGTAAATGCACCTGCATTAGCGAGATTCACCGTCAGTCGAGAACGCTGTGCATCTGAGCTAACATCCACTGAACTGGCTTCAGCAGTTGCGACTGGAATACTAGACTGTTTTAGATTTTGTTGGGCCTCATTAAAATCCAGAATCAGGCGTGATGGAGATTCAAGCTGATAAGCTTGAGGCTGAGGTGGCAAGCCATTAAACATCACCCGGATTTCAGTTCCCTGTCCAGGAATTTGCATTGGCACTACATTGGTCATTGAAACTTGCGCACTCGCTGCTTGCATCACAGCAATCGCGACAGCCCCCATAGAAAACTGACGAAACACATGATTCATTGTATTAGCATCCCCAAAAATAAATTCTTTAATACTCTTATTCATTTTTATTCCTTAAAACTTATGGCGCTGGCCCAATCAAAACCAGACTTCGTGGTCGTTCCACATATCCCTCACGGCCATCTGGAATAATCTCAATCAAGTCAATCTGTGTCGGCGTAATTCTCGTTACACGACCATGATTAAGTCCCATATAGCTGCCACGTTGTATCCGTTCAATTTCCCCATCAGGCGTTTGAATTAGAGCCAGAATCTGCCCCGCCTGATTCCGCATACTGCCTTTCATGCTTAAGGTCTCTAGTGGATAACTCTCTAAAGGCTGTAATTGGCGTGACAAGTTCGGATAAACTCGCTTACCTGCCATAATTTTCAATTCAGCCGCTAAAGAACTCGGCAGAAAAGGACTTTTCAGCTGATGAGCTGCATAATTAAACATTTCTGTCGGAATAAAATCTGGTGCCGGCTCAATCGGTAATGGCGGTTGATTGCGAATATTGGCCATTTCCTGATTGACTGCATCAATTCTTGATTCGCAGCCCACCAATAAAAATCCGAGCGTTAAAGCTGAAGTAATTTTAATGATATTCATTACTGAGCTCCCTGCGTATCAGTTGTAGCTGAAGTAGATGAAGCATCTGCATTGCCTACATAACGGTAGGTTTTCGCTTTCACTACATAATCAATAACAGGAATTTCAGATTTCTTTTCTTTATTTTCAGTTCCTGTAATGGTGAAATCATGCAGTGTAACGATGCGCGAAAGCCCTGCAATACTGCTCACAAAAGAACCAAAGGCATGATAATCCCCAGTGGCTTCAATCGCGATTGGCTGTTCAATAAAGAATTCCTGCTTGATTTCAGGTTCAAGACGAATATTCTTAAATTTCAGTCCAGAGTTCACTCCACTCAGGTTAATATCTTCCACCAGACCTGGAATTTCAGTTTCTTTCGGCAATTGTTCCAATTGCTGATTAAAACGTGCTTCCATCTCCTGTAACTGAATCTGATACTGCTGTAAATTACGCAGCTTGGATTCCTTTTCCCGGAATTCATTTAACAGGTTTTGTTCTTGAGCACTGGCTTGTGAAATTGCTTCTATCTTGCCGCGAATAAACCCGAAATACCCCAGCATAAAAACCAGAATAACAATAAAGATCCAGCAGGTAATTTTGACTGATAATGGCCAGCTACCATAATTATTTGGATCTAGTGTATTGAATTGTTGAAAGAATTTCTCAACTGTCATTTTTTTTCTAGGAACAGCCACTACGTCTTGGCTTAATTCATCGAATCCGTCATTACTCATGATGATGCCTCCGCTGTAGTTGTGGCTGGTGTTTGTCCTTCTTTAAGTGTTGGCTCAGCGATTTGATCCAGATCAACCGTGACCGTAAAGCTGCCATAAGATTCTTCCACTCGTGGGATCACCGAGGATGGCGCTTTATCTTTTGGTTCTTCAGCGACTAAGAAAGCATTCATAAATGCATTACGATACCAGGTAGAAGCTTCCAGATTACGTAGCAATTCAGCTACTGTATTCGGACTTTCCGCCTTACCTTCAATAGTGAATTTATCACCAGTACGCTGAAATTTTGTAATGTACATATTGCTTGGTGTGACCCGTACAATTTCATCAATCAGGTGAACTGCAATCGGCCGTTGAGTCTGTAGACCCTGAATCAGCTTCATACGTTCAACAATTGCATTACGCTGATCTTGTAAACCATCTAATGCTTTTAGCTGTACATCCAGATTCTGGTTAGTACTGACCACCAGCTGGTTGGCCTGTTCCTGATCCTGAAGTTTTTGATCATAGTAGAACCAGGTTGAACCTGCTGCTGCCAATCCTAGAAAAAGTGCCCCTGCGCAAATCGCTACAAATTCATTATTTCTTTTAATTCTTAGCTCATCGCGCCAAGGGAGTAAGTTAATCTTTGCCATTAATCAAAACTCCTCAATGCCAAACCACATGCAACCATGAGTGAGGACGCGTCATTTTCAATTTTTTTAATATCAATTTGAGGAGAAAAGCCCATTTGCAGGAATGGATTGGCAATCGTGACCCGGTAGCCGAGTTTTTGCTGTAATAGTTTTGCCAGACCTGGAATATTGGCATTCCCCCCTGCCAATAAAATATGGTCAATCTCGTTAAACTGAGATGAAGAGAAGAAGAACTGTAATGAACGCGCTGCCTGTTGCACTACAGCATCTAGGAAAGGCTCCAGCACTTCGATGTCATAATCATCCGGTAAGGCACGGGTTTTTTTAGCACGCCCTGCTTCCTCAAAAGACAATCCATAACGGTTCTGGATTTCCTGAGTCAGCTGTTTGCCACCAAAAACCTGCTCACGAGTATAAATGATCTTGTTATTCTGCATTACGGATAAGGTCGTCATACTATGACCAATATCCAAGATTCCGACAGTATTTACCCCCATCGGCAAGGTATCCGAAAACACCTTGAATGCATTTTCTAGTGCAAAACTTTCGACATCTGCAATTTTTGGATTGAGGTTGGCAATTTGCAGTACTTCAGAACGCGCTTCAACATTTTCGATTCGGGTCGCTACTAACAGGACATTGACCCGGTTCGGATTGGTTAAACGGTCTGGCAGAACTTCAAAGTCCAGACTGGCTTCATCAAGTGGGAAAGGAATATATTGTTCGGCATCTTCACGAATCTGAATTTCACGTTCATCATCCGACATATCGGCATCCATTTCGATGATCTTGGTGATGACCATAGAAGTTGGAATCGCAAAGGCTGACTGACTGGACTGGGTATTGGCCAAATTAATCGCACGCCCCAACGCATCACCCACCGCTTCTGGATTTAAAATATTTTTTTCAACGACACTACTTTCTGGTAATGGGACTAAAGCATAACTTTCTACCCAGTACCGACCGTTCTTTACAGAGAGCTCTAAAACTTTAACAGAAGTCGAACTAATATCGATTCCTATTAACCCTTATTTGGCTTACGATATAACCTGCGCACAATAGACCTCTTGCGAAAGTAAAAACCACCTCAATATAAATTTCATGAGATATCAGAAATTAAATCGTTTTTCAGATTCTGAATTCAAACGCTTGGTTGGCGTACCTCGACAAGTTTTTACTGAAATGGTAGAGGTTTTAGAAAAAGCAGAATCACTCAAAAAGAAATCAGGTCGTCCTCATACTTTAGATATAGAGGATCAGTTGTTATTAACTCTCAATTACTTACGGAACTACAGCACTCAACTGAAATTAGCGGCAAATTACCATATCGCT
>NZ_JAALGV010000074.1:0-82040 GCF_011174875.1 Acinetobacter sp. GFQ9D191M | reverse complement strand
TCAAATAAACTTCGAGTAATTTAAACCAATCAATCAATGAAAATAATTTCGATCAATCAACCAGTAAAAATCCACACAAGTTGTTCTTCATAATCTCTTAATGATCTTCTCACTACTTCGTCAGTAGCAAGCTAGGTCGGCTATATTACTCTCTATCTCTAGAAAGTCAACCAGTAATGAAAATTATTTTTAAACTTCCTTTCTAAAACTTAACTCAACCATTTCACGCTAAGTTACTGTTTTATCAGAAGTTTTAATCTTCATCACCGCCGATGGATGTGCATTCTACAGTATTTCAGGAGGCTTGCAATACCTTTTTCAAATAAATCTTACCGCATGTCTAATTTTTAGCCTTTTATGAAGTTTTTATTCATTTATTATACAATTTTGCTTAAATTACGCCTATTCCTAGTAATACAGTTTATTATTCCGGGTTAAACAACGCCACTATACTCAGAACAAGGCTTTGGGGTTTCCTTATGCATCGCTCTATTTATTTATCTTTATGCTTATTTTCTTTGGCCTCTAGCCCATTAATTTTTGCTGAAGACACTACTCAGGCTGAACAGACTGAAATAGAAACTGAATCTTCTGCTACTACCACTACGGTTCCACTCAGAGAAAAAATATCTTCTAAAGTAAGTCACCTGCAAACCCAGCTAAAAGTCGATGCTAGCGCTGCACAGGCTGAAGAAGTTAAAGATCCTTTCCAGGGCTGGAATAGAAAGGTGTATCAATTTAATGATGCCATCGATCAGGCAGTTGTTCGCCCCATTGCGGTTCAGTATCAGGAAAAGGTTCCTCAAGATGTGCGTGGCAGCTATACCCAGTTCCGTAGCAATTTAGGTGAACCATGGAATGCGGTAAACCAGTTGATTCAGGGCCGTCCTGCTCGTGCAGCAAAATCTTTGGGCCGTTTTACCATTAATACCTTAACTACTTTAGGTCTGGCAGACCCAGCCCGTCGTCTGGGACTGGATCATGAAGATGAAAAGTTCGGGATTACGCTAGGTTATTACGGTGTACCTTCCGGTCCTTATGTGATGTTACCGTTCCTAGGCCCAAGTTCTGTGCGTGATACTTTCGGTATGGCAGTCGATAGCCAGACCCGTCCACAGAAATATATTCTTCAAGATGATGAAGGCTTGTATTGGGGTGATCAATTCTGGCGTGCAATTGATAATCGTGCAGAATTACTTGATATTGAAGGTGTGTTAACAGGTGATCGTTATGCACAAATTCGCGATATTTATTTGCAACGTACCAATTATATGATCGCCCAGAAAAAAGGTCTGGAACAGGAATCTTTATTCCTTGAAGATGACTTTGATGATGAAAATCTTGAAGATGAATCTTTCGATGAAAATGAAACTGAATCTTCTAGTGATGACCTTTGAAACCTAAGTTCAATGATGATTTGCTAGCGAAAACTGTTCGCTAGCAATCATTTGCTTGTTATAGTACATCTTATAACTCATTCCAGGATCGAACTACCTGTCTATGTATTTCATTCAACCTACTCGCGATATTCCTTATTTAGATCAAGTGCTTGAGAAGCTTCCGCACGTTCAAGTAATCAAGCTGGAAGATCACGAGTTGTACGATGCAACGATTATTGCCATTGCAGATGTACATGATTATCTGAAATACAAGTGGAACCTTCCGACTGTAGTATTAGCGCTGGAAAATGAAGGAACAGCCTTGGCACAAGCTTGGGAACAAGGCGCTTTGGCAGGCTGGATCTGGAATAAACTGCCTGAACAACCCGATATCGCATTACAAAAAATTGATGCGCAATATAAGCGTAATCAGGATAGTCGTGACCTTCCTTCTGCGGCAGAGCTACAAAAACGTTTGCTACCGAATGAAATTGAATTAACCAATTATGCGGTTGAAACCTATTTTCAACCTTCTGCTTATCTATCTGGCGATTGGTACGATTACTGGAAAATCAGCGATAAAGAAGTCATTTTCTATCTTGCGGATGTTTCTGGTCATGGCGTTACCAGCAGTTTATTAACGTCCTGGATGGCGGCTTTTCATGGACGTTCGAAAACACCTCGTGAGCTAATCAAGAAGCTGAACGGGATGCTGGTTCAGGAAAATATTGAAAAACATATTACCATGATTGCCGGAATTCTGAATCTGGAAACCCATGTCTTGAAATGGTCTAGTGCTGGCCACTACCCTCCTCCGATTATCTTTGAACCGAATCAGGAACCAAAAATCCTGTCATCCAGCAGCTTTCCTCTTGGTCTGACCGAAGACCTTGAGGTAGAAGAAAATGAATATATCCTCAGCCGCAATGCACGATTTATTATCTGTTCAGATGGAGCATTGGAGCCGTTTAGCGGCGGTCTGAATGAACAATTTTCCCAATTATTGCATCACTTACAGAACGAATCCTTCAAAGCACCCGAACATGTTGCCGACGATATTGCCATTCTCAGCTTTATAAGAGTGAAATAGCAGTATAATCACAAGCTTTATAAGCACTTAATTTGATTGCGACTTTCAGCTACTTGAGTATCCGTAGACCCTATGGGATAATTTAATATCCTTCTCTGCAAATGGCATTTATATGTCAACAGGTCATGTTGAATATGCAAGCTTGAATGGAACGCATATTTTTAAGCTTATCGGCGAAGTGCGGGCCCAATCTTGTATTAGTCTAGACAAATTACTGAACAAACTTGAGCAGCAGGACAACGTTGTTGGCGCAATTGTTGATCTGACTGAAACCAGCTTTATTGACAGCACTGTACTGGGTGTCCTGGCAAAATTAGGACTTAAACTTAAACAGCTCCATAAGATCCAGGCGGTGATGTTGTCGACTAACTCTGATATCACGACTCTGGCCAACAGTATGGGCTTGGGGCAGGTCTTTGTCATTTTGGATTACTGCGGTGATTCAAATGTATGTACGCGTAAACTGATGGAAGAACATGTGACGCATCAGGCAATGCTGAAAACTGTTCTAGATGCACACAAGACTTTAATGCGGTTAAATCAGAGCAACCAGAATATGTTTGAGCCCTTGGTCAAACAGTTGCAAAAAGAACAAGATAATCTAGATCAAGTGTCTGAACAAAAGGTATGAACACACAATAAGGAATCCCTATGACTTTACTTTCTGTTGCACAGATGAATTCCCAAAATGAAATTGAGCAAAATTTCATGACCATCGAATCATTAATTCAACAAAGTAAAGCAAAAGGTGCTGAGCTTATTGTCTTTCCTGAAAATTTCGTCTGTTTTGCTGCTGGTAAGCAGCGCGAAACTGCAGCTCAATTCGAGAGCATTCAACAACGTCTTGAACAGCTTGCCCATCAATACGAAACCTGGATTGTGGCTGGGACATTACCCTGTCCTTATCGTCCTGATGGTTCGATTATTGAAGATGGCCGGGTTAGAACCGTAAGTCTGTGTATTAGTCCAGAAAAAACTGAAGCTCGCTATGACAAGATTCATCTCTTTGACGTGCAGGTCGGTGATGCTGTTGGGGGCTATCAGGAATCCCAATTCTTTGAACCAGGTACCGATGTCGTCGTTGCGAAGACGCCTTTTGGCAATATTGGCATGATGGTCTGCTATGACCTGCGCTTCCCTGAACTTGCGCTTCATTTACGTACACAAGGTGCAAATATTTTGACTGCACCATCTGCCTTTACCTTCACCACTGGCCAAATGCACTGGCAATTATTATTGCAAGCACGTGCTATGGATACCCAATGCACAGTTCTTGGCGCTGCTCAACAGGGCTGGCATGGTGAAAAACGTCAAACTTGGGGACATGCTGCTGCAGCAAACAGCCGTGGTCAACTTCTCGATATGGTGCATGCGGAAGGCGCACAGATTATTACGGTTGATTTTGATTTGACTGGGCAGGCCAAAGTGCGTGAGTCTATGCCACTCATGCAGCATCGCAAGCTACTAAAGTTCTCTTAAGTCAGACTTTTTACCGCATTCTCATTCGCTTGCATAAATTAACAAAATCCCTGCTTATTCTTCCCTAGAAATTATGGAGCATAGAAGTTCCATAAAAGAACAAGCAGGAAATACTCTCATGTCATTAGAAAAAGCAGTATATACCGCACGTGCCAAAGCTACAGGCGGTCGAGATGGCCGTGCAACCTCTGACGATCAGATTCTGGATGTGAAACTGGCAGTGCCCAAGGAAATGGGTGGCCCAGGTGGCGGGACCAATCCTGAACAATTGTTCGCTGCAGGTTATTCAGCCTGTTTTTTAGGTGCTATGAAGTTTGTTGCCAACCGGGATAAAATCAATATTAGCAAAGATGCCTATATTGAAGGTGAAGTTGGCATTGGTCCGATTCCTACCGGTTTTGGCATTGAAGTGACTTTAAATATTCATTTAGAAGGAATGGAACAGGAAGAAGCACAAAAACTGGTCGATGCCGCACACATCGTTTGTCCTTACTCAAATGCAACCCGTAATAATATTGATGTTACTTTGAATGTCATCACCTAAGTCTAAATAAACATTTCACTCTCTATCCTGAAAAATTAGAAGTCATTTCAGGATAGAGCTGATCATTCTTATAAAATTTTGATCAAAATTACTGTGTGCTATTTCATAGAAAAATGATCACTTGAGATATTTACTTAAGAAAACTGTGCCTTCCTACTCCAACGAATAAAAATTTACTCTGCCGCTTCATTGGTCACGCGCAGAACTTCTTCAATGGTGGTTTTTCCAGCCAGTACTTTGCGTAAACCATCATCACGAATTGAACCTGACTGCTGACGTGCATAGGTTTCCAATTCATATTCCGCTGCATTGCCATGAATCAGACGGCGCATATGTTCATCGACCGGTACAATTTCATAAATGGCGGTACGTCCACTAAAGCCGGTATTACCACACCGTTCACAACCGTGCGGTTGAGGTAATCTTAAATCCTGTGGATGCTCAATATGTTCAAACAGATTCTTTTCGAATGCATCCGCATCCTTCCAGGTCGCACAATGCGGACATAAGGTACGTACCAGACGCTGAGCAACTACCCCAATTAAGGAGCTGGATAGCAAGAATGGCTCAATTCCCATGTCTTTTAAACGGGTCACTGCACCAATCGCAGTATTGGTATGCAGCGTTGACAATACCAAGTGACCTGTCAGTGAGGCTTGAACTGCAATTTCTGCGGTTTCCAGATCACGAATCTCACCGACCATCACCACATCCGGATCCTGACGCAACATGGCTTTTAAAGCACGAGCAAAGGTCATGTCGACTTTGGTATTTACCTGAGTCTGACCAATCCCTTCTAACTGATATTCCACCGGATCTTCAGCCGTCAGGATATTTTTGGAACCATCATTTAGATCAGAAAGTGCTGCATATAAGGTAGTGGTCTTACCCGAACCGGTAGGTCCAGTCACCAGAATAATGCCATGAGGACGATGCACCAAGGTTTTGAGTCGATCATAGTCATTATTCATCAAGCCCAGATGAGTCATATTCAGACGACCAGCCTGCTTGTCCAGCAAACGCATCACCACCCGCTCCCCATAAGAGGATGGCAAGGTTGAAACACGGACATCGACTTCACGACCTGCCAGACGCAAGGAAATACGTCCATCCTGAGGAATACGTTTTTCTGCAATGTCCAGCTTGGCCATGACCTTGATCCGTGATACCAGTAATGGCGCCAGCTCACGACGTGGCTGCACAATTTCACGCAACTGCCCATCGACACGCAAGCGTACGGAAAGTCGTTTTTCGAAAGATTCCACATGGATATCTGAGGCGCCAACACGGATCGCTTCCGACAACAAGGCATTGATCAGACGGACAATAGGCGCATCATCTTCCTGATCCATCAGGTCTTCGGCTTCAGGAACCGAATCGGCAAGGCTTAATAAATCAGGATGATCTTCCAGACCGGCAGCCACCTGCTGTGACTCACCGCTATCGCCGGCAAAACTGGAACTGAGTAACTGATTGAATTCTTGTTCTGTACAATGTTGATACTGAGCCGGATGACCCAGCAAACGGCGTGCTTCCTGTAATGCAAGCATAGACGTATTGTCACGACGGACAATAAAAGCCTGATCTCCCTCATAACGCAACAGCACACCATGACGTTTCGCAAAGCTATACGGGATTTGTAATTGTTTCAGTACTTGCATCGCAGATTATAATAATGATGAAAAAATTTAAATTGAGTGTACTCTAAGCATATGACAGCGTGAAGTATGTTTTCAAAGATTTAGCAAGAAAGGATGCCAACATTGCCGCAAGATCAAGAGGAATTAAACCTGCAGTCTCCCCGAATCCAATGGTGGGGAGAGCAAAGTTTTGAAATTAACGAGTCCAAGGCCTGGCAATTTGGCTCTCTGCTGTTTCGTTTGACCCGAGGCTTGCAGGAATGGCGACTAGAATATTACCGTCCGAGGGTTCAGTACGATTATGAACAGCAATGGCATCAGATCAGTGACCCACTGTTTGCATTCCCGACCCCGGTGAAAATTGAACGCTATATGTTCAAATCCACCCAAAGCAAATTACAACTTATGCCACGTCTGGCGAATCGCTCCGTAGTAATTAAACCGGTTGATCCGATTTATATTCCGGCCGGTCAACGTGGAACGCTCTATATCAGTACCCCGCTATGGATTGCCGGTTTTGTCGAAGGTCAACGTGAACCGATTTTTGATCTTCCAGTGATTTTACCGAAAGACACCTGGTTTGGGCCAAATCACCGTTCCGGTGAAATTTGCTATGCTACCGCAGTCGATGGCCGGACTGAATTGCAACAATTACGTCCTCGTGCATTCCGGGCTGTGACTCCAATTGAATTTCATAATACCAGTCAGCAGCAACTGCGTTTCGATCGTATGAATGTTCCAGTACCTGCATTGCCTCTCTTTTATAGTGCCAGCACTGAACGTCTGTGGACCTCGCAGATTAAGGTTTTGCATGAAGGCCTGGATCGCCCACCCCGGATCCGGGTGGAAAACCGTACCCCGCCCAATGCGGGTGAAGTAGATTATTTACACCCACCGCGTGATCCGGCGGGAAATTTATTTAATATGTTTGATTCATTTTTCTAAGAGCGTGTGATGCCAAATTCGAATATTCCAACCGAAGTCACCAACAGTCTCAAGGGAGTATTTACCAATATTAATACCGATCGCCTGACTGAAATCGTCGTCGCGGTTGTGCTGTGTTTTATTGGTTTCCTGATCGCACGTTTTTTTTCGAATGCTTTTATCCGTACTATTGGTATACGCTTTAATGCGCATCAGCAAATGGTCTGGCGCCGCGGGATTTTCTACTTTATTTTCCTGCTGTTTGTGATGGCGAGTTTGAAGGAAGCCGGATTTAAACTCAGTGTCTTTCTCGGTGCAGCAGGTATTTTAACCGTCGCACTGGGTTTCGCATCCCAAACCTCTGCATCCAACCTGATCAGCGGTATCTTCCTGATTGGTGAAGGCTCTTTTGAAGTGGGTGATACCATTCAGATTACACTGATTCGTGGACATACCGTTGAAGGTGAAGTGATTTCGATTGATCTGCTCTCGGTTAAACTACTTACCCAAGACAATATTTATGTACGCTTGCCGAACGAACAACTGATTCGGGCTCCGGTACACAACTTGTCCAAGTTTCCAATCCGGCGTATTCCGATTACCTTGGCTATTAATTTCCATGAAGACATCATCAAGGTGCGTGAAGTACTGCTTGATGTTGCCAATAAATATCCGCTGGTTCTGGCCGATCCAAAGCCTGCAGTCACAGTCACCGCCTTCCGTGAATCTTCGATTGAACTTTTGTTTGCGATTTGGTGTCAGCAGGAAAATTATCTGAAAGTCCGTGATGAAATGCAGGAACGGATTCGAAATGGCTTTCTCGATAACCAGATTGAAATTCCGGTACCGAAAATGGGCTTTGTTGATCATCCACTGGCTCGCCCACTGGAAAATGAAGACGTTGATCAATATGCCAATGAGAAGGAGCTGAAGAGAGAGCCGGATTTAAAATAACTTTTTCTAAATCACTCCTCACCTCCCTTTACTAAGGGAGGAACTGTCATAAAAAGCCTGTCTTTCTTTTACATATCGCTTAAAGCAGTGCTTTAAGCTCGTTCAGGGTTTGGGAAGATTAAATTAATTGCTCAAATCGAGTAATTTAGATTCAAACCCTCTTCTCTCCATCCGGCATCGGTGCTATATACGCAATCAGTAGCATGACCCCACCGGCCAGCAAGAATGAAATCACACGTGTCAGTGTACCGGTATGAGATAAGTCGAATAACACCAGCTTCAAGCTGACAATGACCAGAATACTGCCTCCTAAAATCCACATCGGTTTAAGCCTTTTTAGCGTAGCCGTCCACATAGTCGCCCAGGCCAGCAATACCCAAAGAATCGTCAGGCTTAACTGTACTGTGGCATTGCTCCACAATTCCAGGCTATTGAATGGTGTTTGCAGATAGATATGTAAGGCCCGTAATACAATATAGCTCGACAGCCATAACAGGCTCAGCACCATCAGTACCGACATCATCCCGCGATCGTGTCCTGCCCGAATCTGCTGCAACAGCATCCACAGGAAACTGGAAAGCATGGCCAGACTGATCAGATCAAATGGATTGAATAGAGGTAACCAGTAATACTGGAAAGCTTGCTGGTTAAACAGCTGTGAGCATATTAACCAAGCTCCCATTAATACCAAGCAGTTTTTACTCTGCCAGAGTAAGCGCCACTCCGAATTTTCTTTTTGTCGATAACACCAGAACCAGAATACCAAAGGCAGAATTACCATACTGAGATAAGGCATGCTCGGTATTAGGCATACACTGGCCAAAGCCAGACTGGCAAAAACACCAAAGCTCATCCACTCTTTGGATAAATCAATCCCTTTCACCGGTCTTAGCCATAAAGCAGCCAGCAATAATGATGAAAGTGCAAAGATTCCACGCTCCAAAGCACTTGGCCAGACCAGAATCCCATTTTCGCTATGATCAACAGCCAGCAAAATCGCTATGATCACCAATGGCGTAAGACCGCTCCATTTTGGCAATAACCAGCACCATTCCTGATGCTTGCGCTGAATGATCTCACTTAGAACCGTATAGCCCAGTGCAAGACTGAATAAGCTATAAATATAGGCCTGCTCATGAGCAAATTCATCTTCAAGCAAGGCAAACAACATCAAAGTCGCAGCAAAACTGAGAATGCTCAGAAAACTGATACTTAAGCTATTGAGCTGCTGGCGGTATTTGGTTTTAAGCTGACTAAGGAAGACGACGGCGACATAACAGAAGCTGAGAATCCAGAAAATTTTCCGCGGTGTTGGATTAAGCTCAATCAGATAGTAAACACTACTGAAACCTGCCATGATCAGCAGTCCCATACTCAGGTAATGCGCAACCCGAATATTCTTTTCCAATGCCCAGAGATAAATCAGTACGCCTTCTACCGCCCAACCGACTACACTCCACTGCTCTGTCAATAAAATGGGTGGAACCAAAGCCAGAAAGATCAGCATCAGACTCAGATAACTTTGGGAAATGACCTGAATACTTTCTCTGCGACGCACTAAAGTCCAACAGATTGCAAATATCCCGGCAAATAACAGACTAAGTCCGGCTTGCCAAAGCTTCTGATCAGGCTGATTAAAGTGAATCAGATACAGGAAAATATAGGCGGTAATCGGTGCAGCGAAAATCAGGGCAAGATCCAGAACCGGTTTTAAACGAAAACGGGAAAGATCCTGCCGGGCCAGTAACTGGCTAAAGCGAAAGCCTAGCCAGATGAATACCGCACTATGTGCCAGAATCAGGACGGTCATGGTATAACGCTCGTATGTATGACCATGAATCAGGCTATACATCCCACCTACTATAACTGTGACCAGAAAAGCAATCTGGTTCAGAATTTTCCAGGGCCGCAAACTGCTGAGTAACAGCACGCCGATATTAATCAGCAGATAATAACTGATGAACTCAACCGCAGAAGCATCCCGGGTCGGCAAGGTAAACGGCGCCAGATAGGCAATGAATAAGGCCATGACTGCCAGCTCAATACTTTCCTGTTTCAAGCTTAAGTACAGCGTAATTGCCAAAATGACCAAGAACACCAGAGCTGCGAGTGACAACGTGGCAATCACCAGATTGTAATAGGCAAAGAACAAGGTCAGAAATAGTGCCCCTAATCCCAAGCCTTCCAGTGCCAGACCGAAACTTCGATTTTTAGTGATCAGAGTAAAACCCAATCCGGTCACAACAACAGCAGATAAAGCGACCAATCCTAATTTCACCGCCAAGCTCAACTGCCAGTGCTCTGTTGCAAAACGGAGTAATAAAATGATTCCGATCACCAAAATGGCGATCGCAGCTTTAAGAACCGGATTTCCTCGAAAAATCCACTGCTGGATCTGATCCAGCAATTGTGGTTGATCTGGACTTGCTTGAGTAGCAATAGGTAAAGGAATATCTGGTTGAGTGATTTCTGGATGAGCCTGATCTGTTGACCGGTAACGAGATTGCAACTGGACAATGTTCCGTTCCAAACGCTGTAGCCAGCGTAATAGAAAGAAAATCCAGGCGGTAATGCCAATCCCCATCAGCCAGTTGAGTTCAGTCACGCCTCCGACAATGGCGATAATAGAAGAAATATATAGCGGTATTTTAGAATTGGCTGGCACAATCACCTGCGTCGGTGCTGCCAGATCCCGCACGGGTGCTTCAATGGCACTGATATATTGCATCACGCTGATCAGGAAACCCAGACCAGTGAGATAAGTCACGATCTGCAATTCCAGATACCATGCACTTATTCCCACAATTACCAGACTAATCAGCCAGATCATACGCAATTCATTTTGCCCTGCCGTCATTCTTCTCGTTCTCGTTCCTTAACCATGTCATCATACAACAGCTTGTACTGCTTATTTCATCTTCACCCGATATTCGCTAAGCTGTAGAAACCGACTTGCCCCTGCGAGTGCAGTAAAAATCACGTACAATAAAACTGTTTTTTGAATAAGGAATTGATTACATGCCACCATTTGTCTTGGTCGATGGCTCTTACTTTTTATTTCGTGCCTTTCATGCACTACCACCATTAACCACGTCAACCGGTCTACACACCAATGCAATTCGTGGTGCGATTTCTGCTATTCAAAAACTGATGCGCCGTACCCAGCCAACACATATGGCGGTGATTTTCGACACGCCTGAACCGACTTTCCGTCACGAGTTGTCACCTATTTATAAAGGTGACCGTCCGAGTATGCCGGAAGAACTGTCCCAGCAAATTCCATACTTACATGCCTTGATTCGTGCTTTGGGCATTCCTCTGCATATGCTGCCAGGTGCGGAAGCCGATGACATCATTGGTACATTAGCGAAACGTGCTGAAGCTTTAGGTCATCAGGTGCTGATTTCAACCGGCGATAAAGACATGGCACAACTGGTGACTGATAAAGTGACCTTAGAAGACAGCTTCAAAGAAAAACCGATGGATGTTGATGGGGTTTTTGAAAAGTTTGGTGTATGGCCAAACCAGATCATTGACTACCTGACCCTGATGGGCGATGCCTCAGATGGCATTATGGGTGTGCCTGGGATCGGAGCGAAAACTGCAGCCAAATTACTCAATGAATATGGCTCGATTGGTGGCATTCTGGAAAATGTCGACAAGATCAAAGGTAAAGTGGGTCAGAATATTAAAGACAATACCGATGGCATTGCACTGGATCATCAATTGGCCAGCATCATTTGCGATCTGGATTTAAGCTTCACTTATGATGACCTGAAACTTCAGGATCCAAATGTAGAAGCTTTACGTAATCTGTATACCGAACTGGAATTCCGTAACCAGCTGCAATCACTGGACCATCCGAATAATCCAAACAACCGTAATTATAAACAAGCTACTCAATCGATTAATGCCAAAGCAGCACCTGAACCTCAGGAAGCCGATGAGCAGCAGGCGACACTCAGCAGTGATAATGATCAGCTTGGAGAAGCAACTTATCATACCGTCTTGACTCAGGAAGATTGGAGTAAGCTGTTTGAACGTTTAAATACTGAAAAACGCTTTGCTTTTGATACTGAAACCACCAGTCTGGACTATCGTATTGCACAGATTGTCGGTTTTTCGGTGGCTTTTGATGCCCAGGATGCCTATTACGTACCGCTAGCACATGATTATGAAGGTGCGCCAGAACAGCTCAATCGTGAAGAAATTCTGGCTCAGATCAAACCGATTTTAGAAGATGAAGCGATTCAGAAAATTGGTCATCACCTGAAATACGATGCGCATGTTCTGGAAAATCACGGCATTCATCTGGCGGGTTGGTATTTTGATACCATGCTGGCTTCTTATGTGCTGAACTCAGTTGCCACCCGTCATGGCATGGATGATGTAGCCCGTCTGTACTTAAGCCACTTAACCACCACTTATGAACAGGTGGCGGGTAAAGGCGCCAAACAAAAAACTTTCAATAAAATCGAGATCGAAACTGCAGCGCATTATGCGGCAGAAGATGCGCATGTGACTTATCGCCTGTTTGAAGTACTCAGCAAAAAGCTGCAGACTTATCCTGAACTGGTCAATATTCTGCACAATATTGAAATGCCGGTAGCGCGTGTGCTGACCAGCATGGAAGAAAATGGCATCCGACTGGATCTGGCTTTTCTGGATCAACTCGGTTGTGAGTTCGCTCAAACCATGCAGAATCTGGAAAATCAGATCACGGAAATAGCCGGTGAAGCGTTTAATGTCAGCTCTCCAAAACAAGTCGGTGAAGTTCTATTTGAAAAACTAGGCCTGAAAGGTGGCAAAAAGACCTCTACCGGTCAATACAGTACTAGCGAAAGTGTACTGGAAAAACTGGAACACCCGATTGCTGAACTGATTCTGGAATATCGCGGTCTGTCTAAACTGAAAAGTACCTATACCGATGGTCTATGCAAACAGGCCAATAACGAAACCCATCGTGTGCATACCAGTTATCATCAGGCACTCACAGCCACTGGCCGTTTATCGTCTACTGATCCAAACCTGCAAAACATTCCAATTCGTGCGGAAATCGGACGTCAGATTCGTAAGGCCTTTATTGCACCTGAAGGTCGTGTCTTACTCGCAGCCGATTATTCACAGATTGAATTGCGTCTGATGGCACATTTATCTCAGGATGATGCGCTAGTAGATGCCTTTAACCATGGACAGGATGTGCATCGCCGTACCGCAGCTGAAGTTCTGGGTATCCCGCTTGAAGAAGTGACCAATGATCAGCGTCGTCAGGCCAAAGCCGTGAATTTTGGTCTGCTCTATGGCATGTCTGAATTTGGTCTAACCCGTCAGTTAGGTTTCACTCGTCAGGAATCACAGGAATATATCAAACAGTATTTCCGCCGCTATCCGGGAATTTATGAATATATGCAGCGTACCCGTCAGGTGGCATTGGAACAAGGCTTCGTTGAAACTATTCTAGGTCGCCGTTTATACACACCTGATATCGATGCCCGTAACATGATGGTCCGCAAAGCCGCTGAACGTGCGGCGATTAATGCACCATTACAAGGTTCAGCTGCAGACATTATCAAAATGGCGATGATTGAGGTTGATAAAATGCTACCTAAAGATCAGGCCAAAATGCTGCTACAAGTGCACGATGAATTGGTATTTGAAGTCGATGAAGCGATTGCAGATGAACTGGCTCTTCAACTGGCCGAAGTGATGCAATCTGTGATTGAAATCTCTGTGCCTTTGGTCGTGGAAGTCGGTAAAGGCATGAACTGGGATGAAGCGCATTAATACTAAAGCTCCTTCCTCCTTTTAGGAGGAAGGTTGGGATAGAGGTTATTTAAATTTATAGACCTCACCCTAACCCTCTCCTACAAGGAGAAGGAATTTTCTTGAAATAAAAAAGGACGCCTAAGCGTCCTTTTCTTTGGGATCTGATTAAAGGCCGGTTAGCAACACAATTGCCACCTGGTTCATAATCATTTCAATTACGATCAATGCCAAAATTGCCAAGATTGGAGACAGATCGATCATCCCCATATTCGGCATGATACGACGGAACGGTGCCAATAATGGCTCTGCAAGTTCCTGAACTACCTCAATATAAGGTGAACGGGATTGCGTAAACATCACCACCCAGCTCAAAATAATTGTTGCAAAGATCAGGTAACGACAGAAACGGATCAAATCCTGCATCATGGTAACGAAGGTTAGAATAAGCAAATGGATTGGACCATTTGGCATTCCCCCAGACAAATACATGATGCCAAAAATTTTCAGCAAATACAGCACGACCAAAAGTGCCAGTGCAGCAGTATTCACCCGGCCTTTACCTGCAGTTGGGAAAATACGCCCAAACACATCTACAATTTTAGTCGCTTTGACAGTAGATAGAACGACAGGATTATAAGGACTCACCGCGGCCAATTGCATTAAAAAGCGGAAGAATACGAGCAAAATCGCGACGTTAATGATAATGCCAAAAATTAGCGCAGAATTTGCACCCATACTTGAACGTTCCTAAAAATTAAACTGAAGATTATTTACTATTGTCACTGAGCTCTTGGGCTAGTTCCTGACTACGTTTTTGCGCAGCAGCAAGCGCTGCCTGAATATTCTGAGAAATCTGCGCGCGATCAAACACTTCCAATGCTGCCTGAGTTGTACCATTCGGAGAAGTTACATTCTTACGCAGCTCTGCCGGTGTATTAGAACTGGTGATCGCCATTTGCGCTGCCCCCAAAGCAGTTTGCAATGTCAATGCAGTGGCTACTTTTTCATCCAGACCTAAATTCTTGCCTGCACGAATCATGCTTTCCATCATATAGAAGAAATAAGCAGGTCCTGAACCAGAGACTGCAGTCACGGCATCAATCTGAGCTTCTGAGTTTACCCAAATTGTCAGGCCGGTAGAAGCCAAAACCTGACTCGCCAGCTCACGGTCTTCTGCACCCACTTCTTCATTAGCAAATAAACCATGTGCACCTGTCTGTACCAGTGCGGGTGTATTCGGCATCACACGGACAATACGGTCAGTGCCCAATAGCGCAGATAGTGTTGCAATCTCGGCACCCGCAACGATTGAAATCACCAGCTTGCCATCAAGTAAACCTTGAAGTGGTTTTAACACCCCAGCTAAAACCTGTGGTTTGACTGCAAACAGTACGATATCCGCATCTTTAATAGCAGCAATATTATCATCGGTGACATTGACTTCTTTTTCTGCAAGAAGTGAACGTACTTTCTCAACCGGATCAGAAACTGTAATACGCGTTGCTGGCAACCCCTGCGAAATCAGCCCGCCAATCAAGGCTTGAGCCATATTACCGCCACCAATAAAACTAATATTACAATTTAAAGCTGCACTCATGTTTAATGCTCGTCGTTGAATTCTAAAGTTGAAGAAATCGAAATGGGTAGCCATCCCCCTGCTTCACAATATGCAGATTGAGCTAACCAAAATCCTTTAGGTGTAAACACGCCTAGCATAACATTATCTGTGCTTAATATTTGAATAGTATGCCGAGTCCAGGGAAATATTTGCGCTTCCTGAATAGCTTTTTTGAGCGGCCAGTGTCCCACCCGTCCATAGAGATGGATTTTTTCACCCCCCTTCCGTTGCCGTAAATACAAGGGTTGTCCTAATAAAGTGGGAGATAATCCTATCTCAGCCCTTTGAATCCTGAATTGACCGGAAGGAAGATGAACCTGATCTTTATTCTGTAAAATAATCTGCTGTTCGGCTACAGTCGATTGTTGGTCAACCAGATAAACTTCAGCTTTTAGGCGATGCAACTGCTGCTGATAACGCACATAGTAATAACCCGACCAATGCAGCGCTGCTTGAGCATCTGGTTTCGCTCCAATTACTTCAGCCTGTACACGCTCAACCATGTCCAGAGAGGGACGATATTGTCCCTCGCCTTTCATCCAGATCGAGAGTAACTGACGCTGCCGTGCTTTGGATAAACTTGAGAATGAAGATAGATCGAGAATTTCGGCGTTACCACAGAGTTTGAGATCCTGCTCTAATACTTCTTGCAGAATGTTTTGTGCATCCTGCATCAGTTCACTGGTACGAGCCAAGGCAGACTGCATTTTCGGATAGCGATGACTTAAGACTGGCCACAGCACCTGACGTGCCCAGGCACGGTCATAATGAGTATCCTGATTAGTCGGATCTTCAATATTCTGGATATTTAAATCTGCTGCCCATTGGCAAATCTGCTCACGAGAAATATCCAGCAGTGGCCGCCAGATGGTTAAATCTGTCCGTATATCGATCGCTTTCATGGCAGCCAGACCATCAATCCCTGCACCAGAAAGTAAGCGCAACATCAAAGTTTCTGCCTGATCCTGCTGATGGTGAGCCAAGACCAGAATTTCATTGGGCCGAAGATGCCGTAAATAAGCTTGATACCGTGATTGGCGAGCCTGTGATTCCAGATTGCCGCTGGCAACATGGACGGGCTGAATGATGCAAGGAATATTTAGTTGCTGACACTGATGCTGGACAAAAGTGCCCCATTCATTGCTGATACTTTGCAATTGATGATCAATATAAATTGCGCGGATTTTTTTCGGGTACAAAAAAAACATCAGATGCAGCAACAGCATAGAATCTACGCCGCCACTGCATCCGATTAGAAATTTTGTTTCTGCAGGAAATTCCTGCAGTTGCTTTAAGATGCCAGACCTAAATTGTCGCTGCCAAACTTCATTAAACGTTGGTAACGTGCTTCGCATCGTGCTTGTGGTTCCATTGCTTGCAGTTCATTTAAAGCTTCTTTCAGGACTGCTTTCAGTTGGTACATGACCTCATCCGGATCCAGATGTGCGCCTTCACCTTCATCAACGACGTATTCAACAATGCCCATCTTCTGTAATTTTTCAGCAGTCAATGCCAAAGCTTCACTGGCCTGTTCCGCTTTTTCTGCAGTTTTCCACAGAATAGATGCACAGCCTTCCGGTGAAATTACTGAATAAATACTGTGAGAGAGCATTACTACACGATCCGCCACGCCAATCCCGAGTGCACCACCTGAACCACCTTCACCCAGAACAGTGGCAATTACAGGCACTTTCAGATTAGAAAGCTGTGCCAAACTTGACGCAATCGCTTCAGCCTGACCACGCTCTTCCGCACCCACACCCGGGTATGCACCCATGGTATCAATAAAGGTGAAGACTGGCAGATTAAAACGTTCCGCCATATCGAGTAGACGCTGAGCTTTACGGTAACCTTCCGGATTACTCATCCCAAAATTATGCTGTAATTTTTCACGGGTACTACGACCACGGTGCTGACCCACGATCATCACCGGTTGTCCATCGAAACGTGCCAGACCACCGATCATTGCGCCATCATCACCATAGAGACGGTCGCCATGCAAAGCATCAAATTCAGTGAATATTTCACCTACGTAGTCCAGAAATTGTGGACGTTCCGGATGACGAGCAATCTGTACTGTCGTCCATGCTTTTGATGGGGTAGCTTTATTTTTCATAGGTCAACCGTTTTCATCCCTATAAAGGTATTAATTAACAAATTGTTCAGATTGAACCGAGAGCTCGATCTCCCAATTTTTAAACTGCACCTGTTCATCATGCAGTTCAGCAATTAATAATGGCCATTGTTTGGCATCACCAGAAATGCTGAGCTGCCATTGTTGCGCATTCTTGACCTTAAGTTCAATGGCAGGAAGCATCTCATCACTACGACTGTGATTGACCAAAACCGCCAGACGCAACAGCAAACACAGCTGTAAAAGTTTAGTTCCACCGACTTTCATCACATCATGCTTGGCATCAGCGCGCAATTTACGGCGATGATGTGCGACCAAATGTGACAAATAATTCTGATCTACCTGCGAAAAACCGGCAATGTCAGAATGTTGCAATAAATAGGCACCGTGGCGGTGATAACCACTATGACTGATCGCTAAACCAATTTCATGCAAATAAGCTGCACGACGAAGTAAATCACTGTCCTCGCTATATAGGCCAAGATCACCTGCTACATCATCAAACAGTTTGTGTGCAGTCTGCACTACACGTTCGGCCTGCTTGGCATCGGCATTATAACGACCAATCAAGGCATGGACTGAACGATCACGTATATCTTCATGCTTGAAACGGCCCAAGAGGTCATACATCACGCCTTCACGCAATGCTCCATCTGAATACACCAGATGCGGAATATTCAGTACATCAAATACCGCATATAAAATGGCAATTCCTGCAGGCAAGACTGCACGACGGTCATCTTTCAGACCTTCGAATTCCATATCAGAAACATGTTTATATTTGAATAATTTGTCTTTAAGTTTTTCCAGACCTTCACGGGTGAGCTGTTCTTTATCATTGCTCCAGCCCATGTTGACACAGATCTGGCGACAGGCTTTGATCGTACCACTAGAACCAACTACCGCATCCCAACCGGCAGATTTATAAGTATTGGCAATGCCTGAAATTTCTTTACGTGCCGCAGTCACTGCCTTATCAAAGGCTTTATGGGTGATTTCACCATCAGCAAAGAATTTCTTGGTAAAAGTCACACAACCCATCTGCACAGATTCGGTATGAATAGGTTCAAATTCTTCCCCAATGATGAGTTCAGTTGACCCACCACCAATATCGACTACTAGACGACGGCCAGTATTGGCCATGGTATGTGACACACCGAGATAAATTAGACGCGCTTCTTCACGACCAGCAATAATTTCAATCGGTTTTGGTAAAATTTCAGCCGCTTTCTGAATAAATTCATGACCATTTTTAGCTTGACGTAATGCGTTGGTTGCCACAATCCGTAAACGGTTTGGTTGTACCGAGCCCAAACGTCCGACAAACCGGGCCAGACAAGCCAAACCACGCTGCTGTGCGGCTTCAGTCAAATTTTTATTTTCATCCAGTCCCGCAGCAAGCTGAACCTTTTCTGACATTGATGCGACTTTTTTCACTTCGCCATGATCCACCCGGGCAATCGCCAAATGAAAACTGTTTGATCCCATATCGATGGCTGCGAGTAATTCTTCATCAATCAAAAAATCAGACATTCTAGAAATAAACCTTTTAAGAATTGTGCTTAGAGTAATTCACAACCATGCAATTTAAAAGCCATTTGTCAGGACAATTTCGCGTAATTATTTTTTTCATTTATAGGACAATTGTATGAGGCGATGGTGACTATCGTGATCATCCATTAGACAAAACAACATTAAAGCTTGAAAATTTACAGATTCCCCTACATTGTTAAAGATGGCTATGTAATACTAATAATTATAGTTATCTTTATAAAATTAATTCTGGAGCACTCCATGTCTGGCAACATCGTAAACACTACTGACGCAAACTTCGAAGCAGACGTTCTTCAATCAGACGTTCCTGTACTGGTTGATTTCTGGGCTGGCTGGTGTGCGCCATGTAAAGCTATTGCCCCTGTACTTGAAGTATTGGCTGATGAATATCAAGGCAAAGTGAAAATTGTCAAAGTTGACGTAACATCTTGCGAACAAACTGCGGTGAATTTCAATATCCGTAACATTCCAGCTTTATTGATGTTTAAAAATGGTGAAGTCGTAGCGACTCAAGTCGGTGCAGCACCAAAATCTAAATTGACTGCATTCATTGATCAAAACATCTAAGCATAAAATGCTATAGTAAAAATACGCGACCAAAGGTTGCGTATTTTTTTCGTCTATAAATTGACAAAAACCTGTTTCTCTCTTATATTTCAACTTCAAGAGATAAAGGATGCTAAATCCTGTCAGTTTCTTACAAGACACATTACATAACATGCCGCTCGGCAATAGAAATTGTTTTCACATTTCTCTTTGAAACAATCAAACAGACCTCTGAATTGTTCTTGTGCAAATTCAATTGCTTTCGTTTGAATGCTTATATGCGGCCGAATGTTACTCCCTTTCTAACCTATACCTTAGAACTTTGATTCTATCTGACCACCTATGAATTTAACCGAACTCAAGAAAAAACCGATTGGCGAACTCATCAAGATTGCCGAGTTTATGGGCCTTGAAGGTATGGCTCGTAACCGTAAGCAAGACATTATTTTTGCCATCTTAAAACGCCATGCGATGAATGGTGAAGAGATTTTTGGTGATGGCGTTCTAGAAATTTTGTCAGATGGTTTTGGCTTCTTACGCTCTGCAGCAGGCTCTTATTTGGCAGGTCCTGACGATATCTATGTCAGCCCATCACAAATTCGCCGCTTTAACCTGCGTACCGGTGACACCATTACGGGAACCATTCGTCCGCCTAAAGAAGGTGAGCGTTATTTTGCTTTGCTCAAAGTCAATCAGATTAACTACGATACCCCGGAAAATTCACGTAACAAGATCTTGTTCGAAAACTTAACTCCATTGTTCCCTACTGAACAATTAGTGATGGAACTTGGTAATGGTACGACTGAAGATTTAACTGCACGTGTCGTCGATCTGGTTGCTCCAATTGGTAAAGGTCAACGTTCAATTATCGTTGCACCACCAAAAGCTGGTAAAACCATGCTATTACAGAACATCGCGCAATCGATTGTTCGTAATAACCCTGAATGTTTCCTGATTGTCCTTCTGATTGATGAACGTCCTGAAGAAGTCACCGAAATGGAACGTACCGTTCGCGGTGAAGTGGTCGCTTCTACCTTTGATGAATCACCTGCTCGTCACGTTCAAGTGGCTGAGATGGTGATTGAAAAAGCCAAACGTTTAGTTGAACACAAGAAAGATGTGGTGATTCTGCTGGATTCGATTACCCGTCTGGCACGTGCATATAACACTGTGATTCCTTCATCAGGTAAGGTACTGACCGGTGGTGTTGACGCACATGCACTTGAACGTCCAAAACGTTTCTTTGGTGCGGCACGTAATATCGAAGAAGGTGGTTCTCTTACTATCATTTCTACAGCTCTGATTGAAACCGGCAGTAAAATGGATGAAGTGATCTACGAAGAATTCAAAGGTACAGGTAACCAGGAAATCACGCTGGATCGCCGTATTGCAGAAAAACGCGTCTTCCCTGCGATGAATATCAAGAAATCCGGTACGCGTCGTGAAGAACGTTTAATGTCCGAAGACAAACTGCGTAAAGTCTGGATTCTACGCAAACTCCTGCATACCCAAGATGAACTGGTTGCGATGGAATTTCTGCTGGATCGTATGAAAGAAACCAAGACCAATGATGATTTCTTCGATCAGATGAAACGCAAAGCATCGAACTAAAATTATCGGAAAGGTCACCATTCAAGGTGGCCTTTTTTTATGGTTGACGTATGTTACACAATGAAACAATGTACTGAGTTATCTGTAAACTTATTTTTAAGTTTTTGATTATTAAAATAAACAAATAAATAACTGTATAATTTTTATAAGCTTAATAAGCCTTTCTCCAATCTATATCTTTCAATTAATTGTTATTTTCTGTTAAAAAACCCTTAATTTTTATCGTTTTTTCGCTGTTTTTGATGCTCACCTAGTAGCAATTAAAAATGCGCAGTGATAGCATATTTGCAGACCAGTTAGACTGCTCCTGCGTTGTTAGTCCCTAACACTATTAGGAATAATAAAAGCATATTACAGCCTGACTTTGGTTTTTTTTAATCTCAATTTTTTAGAGAGTGATGCCATGTTATTCAAAAAAATCGCTATTGCTGCTGCAGTTGCTACTACTTTAGCTTTCGTTGGTTGTGCTAAAAAAGCTGACGACGCTGCTGCTGACGCTAACCAAGCTGCATCTGAAGCTGTAGAAGCTGCTTCTGAAGCTGAAGCTGCTGCTGACGCTGCTGCTGTAGAAGCTACTTCTGAAGTTGCTGCTTCTGACGCTGCTGCTGTTGCTGAAGCTGACGCTGCTGCTGCTGTCGCTACTGACGCTGCTGCTCAAGCTACTGCTGCTTCTGAAGCTACTCCAGCTGCTGCTCAATAATCTTTACGATTATTCAGTACAAAAAAGAGAGCCTTTGGCTCTCTTTTTTTATATAAAAAATAAAAATGTTAGATATAAAAAAAGCAGATCAATTGATCTGCTCATTCCCCACACGTTGACGGAACTTCTGTCCCGCGCGGAACGTAACAACACGGCGTGCAGAAATCGGAATCTCTTCACCCGTCTTCGGATTACGGCCTGGACGTTGACGCTTATCACGCAACTCAAAGTTACCGAAACCCGATAATTTTACTTGTTCGCCCGAGATTAGCGCTTGGCTAATCTCGTCGAAAAACAACTCGACCATTTGTTTAGCTTCACGACGGTTTAAACTCGTGAGCTCACTTAAATGATCAGCCATTTCTGCTTTTGTTAATGCTGTCATGAAGCCCTCAATGTCGCTTGGTAAGTGTTTTCCAACACCTGAAGGATATTATCCATACCTGATTTAATTTCAGCATCTTCCAGTGTACGGCTTGGATGCTGCCAGAGAAGTGCAAATGCGAGTGAGCGTTTCCCTTCTTCTACTCCTTGTCCAGTGTACACATCGAACAACCATGTCGAGCCTAGAAGCTCTCCACCTGTTTTTTCGATAAGTCCCTGAATTTCGCTAACATTAATCTTATCACTAATTAAAAGCGCAATATCACGTCGAACCGATGGAAAACGTGATAATTCTGTAAAATTAGATACATAAGTTTGCAAAACAGCCGATTGATCTAATTCAGCGACCCAAGTCGTCGCCAAATCGAGTTCATCTTCAAGTGATGGATGTAAACGACCTAAGTAACCAATTGACTGACCATTCACTAGAATTTCTGCAGATTGACCAGGATGTAACCAGCTACGTTCAGAACGTACATATTCCACATTTAGACGCGCAGCTGCCAGAATTTCCTCAATGTCACCTTTGAAGTCAAAGAAATCCATTGGCTGTGCTTTACCATGCCAGGTTTCAGGCGTACGTGAACCGGTAGCAATCAATGCAAAAGTTGGAATCTGTTTCAGATCATGAATTGAAGCCGCATTCTGGTAATCAAAACGCAGACCAAGTTCGAAGAAACGCACACGGTTTTGCTGACGGTTAACGTTGTACTGTACGCATGGAATCAGGCTAGACAGTAAAGTTGAACGCATCACTGCCAAATCGCTTGAAATTGGGTTCGCCAATGCCAATGGATTAACTTCTGGATTTAACTGTTTTTCCAGTTTCAGGTCAGCAAAACTGAAACTGATCGCTTCCTGATAGCCCAAGGTCACGGCAGTTTGACGAAGCTGAGTCAGTTCAAATTGGTCTTCATATTTCGCCAATTTCACATCAATGACTGGTAAGCTGATTTGAATATTGTCATAACCGTGAATACGGGCAACTTCTTCAATCAGGTCTTGGTAAATTGCCATGTCATAACGGTGTGATGGAGGAACCACTGACCACTGACCTTTAGCTTTTACAGTCACTTCACACCCTAAACGCGTTAAAGCATCTGTAATGAAATCTGATTCAACTGTATAACCTAATAGTTGATCGACTTGCGCTTGTTCTAGCTCAATCGCTTCACGTTTTGGTAATAGCTCTGGTTTTTCAGCTACAATGATTGGACCAAACTCACCGCCTGCAAGCTCAGCAATCAACTGAGATGCACGATGCATTGCAATCATAGGCAATTCGAAATCGACACCACGTTCATAACGTTGAGATGCATCGGTATGCAGACCGAAACGACGGGCACGGCCAGCAATATGCAATGGCGCGAAAAATGCTGATTCCAGGAAGATTTCAGTGGTTTCATCAGTTACTGATGAAGACAAGCCCCCCATAATCCCTGCAATCGCTAATGCTTTTTCATCATCTGCGATTACCATCACATCATCTTGCAGTTCAACTTCCTGTTCATTTAATAGAACAAGTTTTTCACCTGCAGTCGCTTGACGTACATGTACTGAACCTTGAACCTTGCCACCATCAAAGGCATGTAATGGTTGACCCAGTTCCATCAATACATAGTTGGTGATGTCGACCAGAATACTGTGCTGACGGATACCGGCACGTACTAATGCACGTTCCATCCACTCAGGGGTTGGTGCTTTAGTATTGACATTTTTGATCACACGGCCGAGATAACGTGGACACCCCTCAGTTTCAGCAACAACTTTTTTCTCGTCAGTGATGGTTGCAGCAACTTCCTTAATTTCAGGCGCAGTGACTGGCAACTGGTTAATCACACCAATTTCACGTGCGATCCCGCGAATGCTGAAACAGTCGCCACGGTTCGGGGTGATACTAATGTCAATCACGTTGTCATCAAGGTCTAGATATTCACGAACATTTACACCGACTGGTGCATCGGTAGGAAGCTCTAATAGACCATCAATTTTGTCTTCAAGATCGATTTCTGAAGCGCCACATAGCATACCTTGTGATTCAACACCACGCAGTTTGCCTTTCTTGATTTTAAAATCGCCTGGTAATACTGCACCGATGGTAGCTACTGGTGCTTTCATACCGGCACGTACGTTCGGTGCACCACACACGATTTGCAAAGGCTCACCTGAACCAATGTTCACAGTCGTTACACGTAAGCGATCTGCATCAGGATGCTGTTCGACAGTCAGGACTTCACCCACAACCACACCTGTGAAGGGTTTTGCGGCTGGAGACAAATCATCTACTTCCAAGCCCAGCATAGTCAGTTGGTCAGACAGTTTTTCGCTATCGATGGCTGGGTTAACCCATGTGCGCAGCCAATTTTCGCTAATTTTCATACATTCATTTCCTTAATCTCCCCTAGCCCCTCTTTTTCAAAGAGGGGAAATCCCACACCCTATCTTGTTTCGTGTAAGTCCCCCTTTTACAAAGGGGGATTTAGGGGGATTTTTAAATCTAAAAATTAATATGTTTTAGCCACTCAACTTTATAAGAAGAGGCTATCAAATCTCTTAAGCAAACTGGCGTAAGAAACGCACATCGTTTTGATAGAACATACGCAGGTCATTAATGCCATAACGCAACATTGCAAAACGTTCTACACCTAAACCAAATGCAAAGCCTTTGTATTTGTCTGGATCAATGCCCGCAGCGCAAAGTACATTTGGATGTACCATACCGCAACCCAAAACTTCTAACCATTTGCCACGCTCATCCATAATGTCCACTTCAGCACTTGGCTCAGTGAACGGGAAATAAGACGGACGGAAACGCACTTTCAAATCTTTTTCGAAGAATTCGTTTAGCAGGTTTACCAATAAACCTTTTAATTCAGCAAAGCTGGTATTTTCAGCAACGTATAGGCCTTCGATCTGATGGAACATTGGGGAATGCGTCTGGTCAGAGTCACAACGGTATACACGGCCTGGGCACACGATACGAATTGGTGGCTGCTGGGTTTCCATGGTACGAATCTGCACACCTGAAGTATGCGTACGCAATAGATGGTTTACATCAAAGTAGAAAGTGTCATGCATGGCACGTGCAGGGTGATGGCCCGGAATATTCAATGCTTCGAAGTTGTGATAGTCATCTTCAACTTCTGGACCAGTCGCTACTGTAAAACCTGCTTTGGTAAAGAATTGACAGATACGTTCTTGTACTTGGGTCACTGGGTGGATGCTGCCCACCTGTTGGCCACGACCGGGCAAGGTAATATCAATTGTTTCACTAGCAAGCTTCTGCTCTAGTGCAGCTTTTTGCAGTTCAGCCTGACGTTGTGTCAAAGCACTTGTGATGGCTTCACGAACTGCGTGAATTTGTGCCCCGAACGCTTTACGTTGTTCAGGATCCATTTTCCCCAGCGACTTAGATTGTTCCGCGAGCTGGCTTTTTTTCCCCGTAAATTGCACTCGTACTTGATCAAGTGCAGCAAGGTCTTGAGCTGCTGCAATCGCAGCGAGCGCTTCAGTGGTCAGGGCTTCCAGTGACATAGTAACTCTCAAAGCAACAGGTTAGAAATATTTTTAAAAACCCCATATTCTAACAGTTTTTAGGCGAGTTGATGAAGTGCGCTTTTAATGAAAATTAGAATAGCATCATGAATTATAAAAAGTATAAGATAAACATAATATCAATCAGATCAAATCACTATGGCACTCGATCAAATTTGGAAACAGCAACTGACCCTCGTCACTTATGGCAATGAGTTTTTAACTCAGGATCTCAGTTTCAGCCGCTGGCTGAATCACTCCATTTTTAATCAGCACCATTTAACTTTTCGTGATCTGATTTCTCAACATTTACTGGCACAGCACTTTCAAATCTGGCTAGAAGGTCTGAAAAAACAAGGTGTTCGTCGTATTAGTCTGCATTCTTCACATTTGCTGGAAGATGAAAATAATCCTAATGCCAATGTCGAGCTGGTTCCTTTGGCTCATGTGATTATCAGTCATCATGCTCAAGGTAAAACCGCCTGGATGATCGGTAAGGAGCTGGCTGAATGGTATACCGCTGATAATGATTATGAAGCACCAGAAGCCCAGCAGTCGCCTTTACGTCATGAAGTATTCTGGCGTTATAAACTGAATAATAAACTGGCCAAAAGAATTGATGCTGATCTAGTGCAGCCAAATTGGGATGATATTCATACCTATACTGAACAGGAATTATTTGAACACCATTTAGCTCAAGGATTCACTGAGCCTGCTTATACTGGTTTGCCTTATTACGGTACTACCCCAACGATTCAGTCTCATGCAGAAAATCCGAGTCACCTAGCTTTGATTCCAACGGATTATTCATCTGATTATGCTCATCAGACCTTGTACCGTCTGGATGCATTAAGTGATTTTATTCAGACGAAGATTCAACACCCTTATAACGATGATGGTCAGGTACTGAATCCAGAGCAGCAATTAAATCTGCGCCACTTTGCACAAAAAATCGATGAAATCAGTGCCAAGTTCATTGTGAAAGTGGCCAATCATTATAAAACCGCACAACTCACTCCTAAAGTGACGCCTGATCCTTTTGTAGGGATGAATACTGAGGATCGCGCGGTCAAAGTTTCTAAAGCACATAAGCCCCATGACGCAGCTAAATCCAATTCAGGCAATGTGATTACCCTGATTATTATTACGGTGATTATCTGTTTGATTGGATATTATTTTGGGCTTTAAAGACTGATTTGAACGTCAAAAAATAAAAAAGACAGAGATAAAAAAAGACCGCTAAAAGCGGTCTTTTTTCTAAGTCATAAAGACTTATGCAGCCAACGCATCTTTAGCTTTAGAAGCTAGAGCTGCAAACGCAACTGCGTCATGCATAGCGATGTCAGCAAGTACGCGACGGTCGATAATCACTTGAGCTTTTTTCAAGCCAGCGATCATACGGCTGTACGATAAACCGTTTTGACGTGCACCAGCGTTGATACGCGCAATCCATAGAGCACGGAATTGACGTTTCTTCTGACGACGGTCACGGTAAGCGTATTGACCAGCTTTGATTACCGCTTGGAACGCTACGCGGTAAACGCGTGAACGAGCACCATAGTAACCTTTAGCGCGAGCAAGAATTTTTTTGTGACGGCGATGAGCCTGTACACCACGTTTTACACGAGCCATTTATAATCTCCTTAGATGTACGGGCACATACGACGAACTGAAGCAACGTCACTTACGTGAACCATTACACAGCCGCGCAATTGACGAATACGCTTAGCAGATTTTTTGGTCAAAATGTGGCGTTTGAACGCTTGTTTACGCTTAAAACCGTTAGCAGTCGCTTTGAAGCGTTTAGCTGCACCACGGCGAGTTTTCATCTTAGGCATAACAACCTCTTTTGAACACCTGTTCGGCACGTCTGCACCATTGCAAGAACGCCCTGCAGGTAAGGGAGCCGATATTCTAATGCATCTTTGCTTAAAACAAAAGCACTAGTCTTTTTTTCTTGATGAATCTGCAAACTTAGCATTTTTTACGATAAGAATTGAATGATGAATTTATATACTGCTTGCGATATCACTTTATAATTTGTCAATTTTTTCAGTTACAGCTCTTTATGCACATTCAGCCCGATGCATTTGCCGCACTCCGTTATCGAGACTTTTCTATTGTTACCTTAAATCAGTTTTGCCTGACTTTAGCCATTCTGATTCAGGAAATTATTGTTGCCTATTCACTGTATCAGATTACCAAAGACCCGCTGACCTTAGGACTGATTGGTCTGGCAGAAGCGATTCCATTTATTTCCCTTTCCTTATGGGGTGGATATGTCGCGGATCGTTTTAATAAACAGACTATTATGAAAATCTGTTTATTTTTTGCCATTCCGATGCCTCTCATTCTCTGGTCACTGTTTCATTATCACGGCTTGGGAAACCTCAGCACCAGTCAATTATCTTGGGGAATTTATGCCGTCATTTTCTGTCTGGGTACCATTCGTGGCTTTTATAATCCTTCAGCAACTTCACTGAAACCCTTTCTGATTCCACGTGCACTCTATGCCAATGGTGCAACTTGGACCACAATTGGCTGGCAAAGTGGTGTAATTATCGGGCCGATGCTCGGTGGTTTTATGCTGGCGTTTTTAGGTCGGGAAACCAGTCTTCTAACTGTCGCAGTACTGGTCAGCATCTGTTTTGTTCTGATTAACTTATTGCAAAAGCGCGATTTTCCTAAAATTGAAACTGAAAATGTCCTGCATAGTCTGGGCGATGGTTTCCGTTTTATCTGGAACAGCAAAATTGTACTGTGGTCGATTTCCCTAGATCTGGTTTCGGTACTGTTTGGTGGGGTGATTGCCCTCTTACCGATTTTTGCAGAGGATATTTTAAAGGTTGGCCCGGAAGGTTTGGGGTATTTACGGGCTGCCCCTTCCATTGGCGCACTGATAACCATGATTGCCCTAACCCGCTTTCCGCCTACGCAACATGCTTGGCGTAATATGTTGCTTGCAGTCGCAGGTTTCGGTGTCTTTACCTTGCTATTCGCTTTTTCCAACTCGATGTGGCTATCTCTGTTTGCTCTTGCCATGACCGGGGCTTGTGACAGTATTTCAGTGGTGATTCGCCAGACCATTTTACAGATTTATCCACCCGATAATATGCGTGGCCGGGTTGCTGCAGTAAACGGCATGTTTGTATCGTCTAGTAATGAACTGGGTGCTTTTGAGTCTGGTCTGGCTGCGAGATATATGGGTACGATTATGGCTACAGTGTTTGGTGGCAGCATGACCCTACTGGTGGTTGCCATCAGCTGGGCGAGAACCAAAGATCTGTTTGGAGTTGATATTACCAAAGGGACTGAAAAATAATTTTTAGTTCTAATATGCAAAGGATTTTCACTCAAGAAAATCCTGCGCGCTAATGATGAATACAAATAAAAAGAGGCTTTATGCCTCTTTTTTAAAACATCGCATACGCCCAATAGACAAACAGATAACGTCCAATTTTGGCAATACTGACTATCAAGATAAAACGGGTAAAATTTTCCTTAAGCAAGCCGGCAATTAACGTAATAGGATCACCAATAATCGGCACCCAACTCAGCAATAATGACCAATAGCCGTATTTCTGATAGGTACTTTGAGTTTTAAGCATCTGCTGCTCAGAGACTGGAAACCATTTTTTATGCTTATATTGCTCAATCTTGAATCCCAGATACCAGTTCACACAGGAACCCAGAATATTTCCAGCACTTGCGATCATGATGAGTAAGGCCGCCGAATAGCTCCCTTGCCATATTAAACCCAGCAAAACCGCTTCTGACTGCAGCGGTAATAAAGTCGCTGCACCAAAAGCGGCAAGAAAGAGCAGAAACAGGGACATCCCGAGACTAGCGGCTTAAACCCAGTTTTTTCTTGGCTTTAAGATATTCCCAATTAGACCAGACTATAGCCATAACCATGACCAAAATACGTGACCATTGATATTTTTGGGTGATCGGTTCAAGCGCTGCATTTAAAATCTGGCGATCTTTGGTATTCAAGGCGCTGATCACCTGATCCACATGCACAATTTCAGCAATAAACAGCAGCAGACAAGCTGCGATACCGAAAATAATACTCCAGTAAATTCGAGGACTCGTTTCCACGATTTTAGTAAAGTTCAGGAAAAAATCTTTCATATACTCACCCAATAAAAAACCACCCAAAGGTGGTTTAATCTACTTTTATCTAGTTTAGCACAAAGGCCAGACTTATCTGACCTGTATTGCTAACGCTCTTTGCACCGCTGGACGCGCAGTCAGGCGTGTCACATATTCCTGTACTTCCGGATAATCAGCCAGATCAATCTGCTGCCATTCATGACGTAGCACCCATGGCAAAATAGCCATATCCGCAATCGAATACTCACCAGCTACATATTTCTGACCAATCAGCTGTTTGTTCAGAACCCCGTATAGACGCTTGGTTTCATTGACATAGCGATCAGTGGCATACGGGATACGCTCAGGAGCAAAACGGCTAAAGTGATGATTCTGCCCCAGCATTGGACCCAAGCCACCCATTTGCCACATTAGCCATTGCTCAACTTCAACACGTTGCTGCTCATCATCCGGATAAAACAGGCCGGTTTTACGACCCAAATATTGCAGAATCGCGCCAGATTCAAAGACTGCAATCGGTTCACCACGCGGGCCATCCTGATCCACAATCGCAGGAATTTTGTTATTTGGAGAGATACGTAAAAAATCAGGTTGAAACTGGTCATTTTCCAGAATATTGATCGGGAAAATTTTATACTCCAAGCCCATTTCTTCTAATGCGATGGTAATTTTATGGCCATTGGGCGTTCCCCAATAATAGAGATCAATCATGTTATTACCTGTTACCTTTTCGTTTTTACATGACATTATTGAAATTTGATCTAGTTATAGCATGATTTAAAGCCTTACTTCCGCATATTTTGTTATAGATTCAGCAGTAAAATCGCTAAATTCAAAGCATTATTTTTAGCTCAAGATGGGTTCAAATATTTTTAATATCTTGAGGCTTGAAAAACTTCGCCTCAATCCTATATTAGAAATAGAGCAATGATCTATTCAGGAGATTGTTTCTAATCACTGAGTTCATATTGAAGAATTGCATGTTGTTTAAAAAACTTTTCTGAGATCAGGAGGTAAGATCAATGAGCAATTTCAGTCTTAGCCCACTATTCCGTCGTAGTATCGGTTTTGACCGCTTTAATGACCTTTTTGATTATGCAATGCAAAGTGAGGCACCGAACTATCCACATTACAACATTGAAAAAACCGGCGACAACAATTACCGCATTGTGGTTTCTGCTGCCGGATTCAATGAAGACCAGCTAGAGATCAATCTGGAAAATCAGGTTCTGACCATTAGCGGTAAAGCGGTGGAAGAAAATTCAGATACGACTGTGGAATTCCTGCATAAAGGCATCGCCCACCGTTCATTCAAATTGTCTTTAAGACTGGATGAACATGTAGAGGTACAACAAGCTGAATTTGAAAATGGTTTATTGAAAATCGAATTGCAGCGCAATGTGCCAGAAGAAAAATTGCCTCGTCAGATTCCGATTGGCAAAAAACTGTTAGCTGAAAAAAATGAATCTAACGAGCAGCAAAGCTAATCACCTGCCAAAAGAAAGACCCGAATGGGTCTTTCTTTTTTAGGACAGAATCCTTAAGCTTGAAAGTGTTCAATTTTCACTCATTATAAAAATAATAATATGAGCACATCAGATATTATTCTGTTTCATCAAAGTGCCCAGACGATGAAACATATGGGACTTCTCCTTCTTTG
Source organism: Acinetobacter sp. GFQ9D191M (assembly GCF_011174875.1). Taxonomy (NCBI): domain Bacteria; kingdom Pseudomonadati; phylum Pseudomonadota; class Gammaproteobacteria; order Moraxellales; family Moraxellaceae; genus Acinetobacter; species Acinetobacter sp. GFQ9D191M. The sequence continues at coordinate 50,407 of NZ_JAALGV010000074.1, read as the reverse complement.
CTATCCCATTGGGATTTTGATGACCTTATACCTTCATACTCCAGATCCTCCTTCCAGTTTTATTCGAGGATTGGTATTTTTATGGCAGGAGTCTCCAAGCTTTTATGGCTATATGCTGGGTTTCCTGATGCTATCGCTCTTGGTATATAGCATTAAACTAAAAATCACCTCGCGGACAATTTATTACACTTTGGCAGGTTACCGGATCAGCCTGTGTTTATATCGTGAAGCCGTCCATTATAGCTTTATCAATCCTCAATATGATTCAATTAAAGCCCGTACCAAACGTTGGCTAACCAGACTTCCCGCTCATCAAATTAATCAGCGGGATGGCACTCTCGATTTTATTCTTTGTCAGCCCAGTTGGCGCGACCGACTCTGTTTAAGATTATTCCGGATTCATTTATCGATGTTTTCCCGCCAGCAAGCCAAGGAAATTATTCAAGCCATGTACAGTGCTTGGAATTTAAGATCATAAAGGCTGATTCAAAAGCAATTTTAATCATGAAGTTTAAGCTGAAAGAAATTTATCTCATCAGATTTCAAAGGACAAAAAGCAGTTATTAAAAAATGGTGTTCTGGTTGGGACTTTCCCCTATCACCACATATAGTTGATTTACATAAAATTTCGGCTATGCTTTTCTGAAACAGAATAAAACATTCAATAAATACCATAGATAAAAAAATCTGCCGTAGGTGCACTATGAATTATGTCCGTCGCAACGCCCTAAGTCCATTCATGCTATTGGGCTTGCTCTTCTTTTTATTGATTGTCATTTTACTGCTATTGTTTGGCTGGCCACATTATAAAGTTTGGAAACAAGGGATGGATGGTCAGGCAGCATTGGCTGAAGCAGAACAATCTAAAATGATTCAAGTGCAAGTTGCAAAAGCGGAACTGGAAAGTGCCAAACTGCGTGCAGAAGCTATTAAACTCGTTGGTCAGGCAGCTAAAGATTATCCTGAATATCGCAAGCAGGAATTTATTGGTGCATTTGGTGAAGCCCTACGTGAAGGTCGTATTCAACAAATAATTTATGTACCCACTGAGGCCAATATTCCGATTGTAGAAGCAGGAAAATCCTACCCTACTCAATAAAAAATTAAGTTACCTCATAAAAAAGCCCTGCAAATGCAGGGCTTTTTTCATCAAGAGATGCTTACTTTTTCTTTTTAGGACCAAGCAGCATACCCATTTGACGACCTTCCATTTTTGGTGCTTGTTCAACAACACCATATTCAACGACGTCTGCTTCAACTTTTTGCAGTTGAGCCAGACCCAGTTGCTGGTGAGCCATTTCACGACCACGGAAACGCAGGGTAATTTTAACCTTGTTTCCTTCTTCAAGGAATTTGATGATTGCACGTAATTTTACGTTGTAATCACCTACATCTGTCGCAGGACGTAGCTTGATTTCTTTCACCTGGACTTGATGTTGTTTTTTCTTCGCTTCTTTCTGCTTTTGTTTCAGATCAAACAAATGCTTATTGAAGTCCATGATTTTGCAAACAGGTGGCTCAGCATTGGCTACGATCTCAACAAGATCAAGCTCAACATTTTCTGCTGCGCGCAATGCTTCCGCAAGGCTTACAATACCTTTTTGCTCACCATTTTCGTCTACAAGACGAACTTCTTTAGCACGAATTTCATCATTCAAGGCAGGACGGTTTGATTTATTACCGCCCTGTTGATTACGGTCAGGCTGTTTAATCGCTGTTACTCCACAATGTACCGGCCGCGTTCGGCAACGGCTGCTTTTACTAAGTCAACGAAAGCATCGATTGACATAGTACCCAAATTTTTTCCTGAGCGGGTACGGACATTTACAGTACCTTCCTCTACCTCACGGTCCCCAAGTACCAATAAGTAAGGAATACGCTCTAAAGTACGTTCACGAATCTTAAAGCCGATTTTCTCATTTCTCAAGTCAGAAATTGCACGAATTCCGTTTTCTTTAAGTTTCGCGACGACTGACTCACAAGCCTCGGCTTGAGCATCAGTAATATTCATGACACACGCTTGCACTGGTGATAACCAAGGTGGCATAAAGCCCGCGTAGTGTTCAATCAGTATACCAATAAAACGTTCGAAACTGCCAAGAATTGCACGGTGCAACATCACAGGCTGATCACGATCGTTGTCTTCAGTAACATAAGAGGCATCCAGACGTTCTGGAAGGTTGAAGTCACATTGAATGGTACCACACTGCCAGATTCGGCCTAAGCAGTCTTTCAATGAGAATTCGATCTTCGGACCGTAGAATGCACCTTCACCTGGTTGTAAATCCCAATCTAGGCCAGCAGCATCTAAAGCATCTGCCAAAGATTTTTCTGCCATATCCCAAAGTGCATCATCACCCACACGTTTTTCAGGACGTGTAGATAACTTCATTTGTACTTCTTCAAAGCCAAAATCTTTGTATACGTCTAGTGTCAATTTGATAAAGTCTGCAACTTCAGTACCGATTTGTTCTTTAGTACAGAAAATATGCGCATCATCTTGGGTAAAACCACGTACACGCATGATGCCGTGTAAAGAACCCGATGGCTCGTTACGGTGACATGAACCAAACTCCGCTAAACGGATTGGAAGATCACGATATGATTTTAAGCCCTGGTTGAACACTTGCACGTGACAAGGACAGTTCATCGGTTTTACAGCGTAGTTACGGTTCTCTGAATGAGTCGTAAACATGTTTTCAGCATAGTTCGCTGCGTGACCTGATTTTTCCCAAAGCGTGAAATCCACCACTTGTGGTGTACGGATTTCAAGGTAACCATTTTCTTGCTGAACTTTACGCATGTATTGTTCAAGCACTTGGTAAATGGTCCAGCCGTTTGGATGCCAGAACACCATACCTGGTGCTTCTTCCTGCATATGGAACAAGTCTAAGGCTTTACCAATTTTACGGTGATCGCGTTTTTCAGCTTCTTCAATACGCTTGATATAAGCTGCGAGCTGTTTCTTATCCGCCCAAGCTGTACCATAGATCCGTTGTAGCTGTTCATTCTTCGCATCACCGCGCCAGTAAGCACCAGAGATTTTAGTCAGCTTGAATGATTTTAAGAATTTGGTATTTGGTACGTGCGGACCACGGCACATATCCAGATAGTCCTGATGGTAGTACAGGCCCATTTGAGTTTCTTCAGGCATGTCTGCGATCAGGCGCAATTTGTATTCTTCACCACGTGCTGTGAATTCTGCAATCACTTCATCACGCGGGGTCATTTTTTTCACGACATCATAGTCCTGATCGATGAGCTTTTTCATACGCTCTTCAATCGCAGCCATGTCATCTAAAGTAAATGGACGTGGCATCCAGATGTCATAGTAGAAACCTTCTTCAATGACTGGACCAATGACCATCTTTGCTTCTGGGAACAATTGCTTAACGGCATGACCCACCAAGTGTGCGCAAGAGTGACGAATAATTTCGACACCTTCTTCATCTTTAGGCGTGATGATTTGTAAGGTTGCGTCTTCAGTAATCAGATCGCACGCGTCCACTAGACGATCGTTTACACGACCTGCAACAGTATTTTTTGCAAGACCAGGACCGATGCTTTGAGCAACTTCCATCACAGATACGGCGTGATCAAACTGTTTTTGATCGCCATTTGGCAAAGTGATAATTGGCATATGAAATCCTTAAGGAGTGATGCCCCGTACCATGGAGCATGTCACCGCGAGATTATGATCGAGGGAGAACCTCAAAAGATAAAAACGGTGGATAAATAAAAAATCGCCTAGAATTTTACACGGCTTGAGCCAATGATTAAACCTTTTCCCTAATAAAAATAGGATTTATCATCAAAAAGTTCTTTTGAGCTGCAATGAGTTAAGATCATTATTAGTTCAAAAATTATTTATTCTCTAAAGGTTTGCCACGCTTTAAATTGCCTTTCAGCATAGACATACAAGTGAGAAAACTGGGGAATGATGGCTTCACTTTGGGTCGGCCTTAAAAACACATAATCATCAACTTTCAGTTCGCAAGATTTCGGTACCAGAACCATTTCCTGATTGCTACTGCGTCCATATAAAACATGCAGCTGGCTTTTTTCTGGAAAATAATAGTCAGCCTGCCAGTAGCCACCATAAACAAAAAGCGCTTTATGTTGATGCGGTAGATGATTCAGCATTTCCAGTCCGGGAATCTGGCTATAAGGCAGCACTTTTAAAATTGGTGTGGCGATCCACAAGGCACATTTTAAAGCTGAGAGATTGTCTAGATCAAAATCGCTGGGTTTAAGTAGCATGGAACCAAAAGCCAGATCATTACAAATACTCTGCTGGCAATGCTGCATAAAGGTCGGACTGCCGCCACCGTTAAAACAAAGATTTTCATGCCATAAATCAGGAAATTGCTGTTGCAGCGTCATCTTGAATTTTTGATAAATCTGCTGTGATTGTTGATAACTTTTTTCAGGACTTTTAAGAATTTTTGGCAGTTTAGCTACATGCGCATCGTAGCCCATTAATCCGGAGAATTTTAGAGACAAAGGATGCTGCTGAATCAGCTTGAGTAGGGCTACGAACTGTTCCTGACTGTTCACCCCTCCGCGATGCAGCCCCACATCAACTTCAATATTCACATTCAGGCAAAGATTCAGGCTTTGGGCGAGTTGCAGATACTGCTCCAGACGTGCCTGACTATCGATCAGCCATTGAATATTTACTTGAGTATTTAAGTCCATTTGACCAAACCAGCTTTGATAAAAGCGCTGCGCTGCATGAACCGGCATTGGCTTACCGAGTAGAATGTCCGCTTGCTCAAATGCTCCGATAATTTCCCGAAGATGTGGCAGATGAAATACCATAAAACGCTGGGTATTCAGCTTTTCACTGGCTAATTGAAGCAACTCAGTACTGGACAGAGATTTCACCACCAGACGAGGCTTTAACTGCGGAGGTAGTTTTGCCTGCACAACATCCAGATTATGCTGATACTGAACCAAATCCAGAATCAGTTGTGGTGTACCTGTACCCTGCTGTTTTAGGTCTTGAGTCAGTTGCTGAAAATAAGTTGATCGCATCTTCTACTCCTGCTACTTAGCCAGAAACAGTTGTTTCAAGTAGGGATTCAGCCATTCTTGCCGCGGATCCAGCTGCTGACGTAGCGCTATAAATTCAGGCCATTTTGGATATAAATCGCGCAGTGATGCAGCATGCATGCTATGTAATTTGCCCCAATGCGGTCGCCCCTGATATTTCTGAAAAATCGGTTCAATTAGATTAAAAATGACATGATAATCCTGCTTATAAAACTGATGGATAGAAATTGAAACTGAATCCCGCTGATAGAACGGACTAAGCCAGATATCATCCGCTTTGACATAACGAAACTCGATCGGAAAGAACATCGGCACACGATGCTGCCTTAAACAATGCAGCACTTCTTCCAGACACTGCAAGCCTAGTTCGACCGGAATCTGGTATTCCATTTCATTAAATCGGGTATTACGCGGTGTGGGGAAAATCTGACTGGACCAATCCACAAAACAGGTGGGTTTGACAAAAACACCGAGCAGCTTTTGCAGATAAGGATTGGTAGACGGCAATAACCGTGTCAATTCTGAGCATAACGTCAATAAACTATCTTCTGATGGCCAGCTTTCTTTTCTCGGCTGAATGCGGTCATCAGTTTCATCTAGTGTTTTCAACATGACCTGATCAGCATGCAGAAAAGCCCAAAACTCAATATGCCGATACTGATGTTTCCATTGATCGATATTGGAAAATATGTCTTTTAACGGACACAACCGGATCTGTTCTTTTAATTTATAACGCGGCCGATTTTGCAGGGTGATTTTGGTGAGTATTCCGAGACTGCCCAGTGCTACCCGCCCTGCCTGAAAAATTTCTGTATTTTGTCGTACATCACATTGCAATAATTCGCCATCTGCAGTCAGTAATTCAAAGCCTTGAACGAAAGCAGATAAACACGGTAAATCAATTCCCGTGCCATGCGTACCGGTCGAGATTGCACCCGCCAGACTTTGCTGATCAATATCGCCTTGGTTGATCAAAGCCTGATTAAGAGGAACTAGATATTTACCCAACTCATATAAACGCGTACCTGCCTGTACAGTACATTGAGCTGTCGCTTCATTTGCATCTATCACGCCTTTGAAATGATCCAGACGAATCAAGACCTCATCGGTTTTAGCTAGTGCACTGAATGAATGTCCTGCACCCACCACACGAATCTGCGCATGTGACTTCACCAGATTTTGCAATTCATTAATTTCTTTAGGCTCAAAAATTTGAGGAGAACTGTACTGGCTTCCTGACCAGTTGCGCCATGTTGCATCCGCCTGTTGTATTTTCATTATTATTCCTTGGCTGAGGCTATTTTTAACACCCATTTAGAGTAAAATACCTAAAAAGGCAAATATGGGAACCCATAGGTTCAAAAAAATCGGTGCTTAAAAATAATTTTATTAATATTCAATTATTTAAATTTTTAAAATTATACATTCGCACTCGACTAAAGCATAACTGCAAGACTTCCAAGAATTGCATATCTTTTTTAACAGGATATGAAAAATAAATATAGAACGGAGTTTTACAATGGTTAAGGCATACGATGAATTACCGCGCACCCCTGCCAATTTTGTAGCGCTGTCACCTTTACGCTATCTCGATCGCGCGGCTTATATCTACCCGAATCAAAACGCGATCATTCATGGTAAGCGTCGTATTACTTGGCGTGAAAAATACAATCGTTGCCGTCAGTTTGCCCACCAGCTCCAGAATTTAGGCATCGGTAAAAATGATACTGTTTCAGTTTTACTGCCAAACGTACCTGCGATGATCGAAGCACATTTTGCTGTGCCAATGGCAGGTGCGGTCCTGAATACCTTAAATACCCGTCTGGATGCCAAGACATTGGCGTTCATGCTGGAACATGCTGAAACCAAAGTACTGCTGGTCGATCCAGAATTTTCTGCAGTTGCAACAGAAGCGTTGGCATTGGTTCCACAGCAGAACATTTATGTGATTGACGTGGCTGATGAGGAGTTTGAGGGTGAAGACACCCGTATCGGCCAAATTGAATATGAAGACTGGCTGGCTCAAGGCGATGCCAATTTTGAATGGCATTTACCGGATGATGAATGGAATGCGATTAGCCTGAACTACACTTCTGGAACCACAGGCAACCCGAAAGGCGTAGTTTACCATCACCGTGGCGCCTATATTAATGCAGCCAGTAATATCATTGCCTGTGGCATGATGCCGCGTGCCACTTACTTATGGACCTTACCGCTGTTCCACTGTAATGGCTGGTGTTTTGCCTGGACCATGGCAGCCAATGGCGGTACTAATGTCTGCTTACGCAAGGTTGATCCGGAACTGATCTTTAAACTCATTGCTGAGCATAAAGTGGATTATTTCTGCGGTGCACCAATTGTACTATCGATGCTGATCAATACCCCTGAAGAGAAAAAGACCAAGTTTGATCATCGTGTCGAAGTAATGGTGGCCGGTGCTGCGCCTCCTGCTGCAATCATTGAGGGCATGCGTAATATCGGCATCAATGTGACTCACGTCTATGGCTTGACCGAGACCTATGGCCCCTCTGCGCTCTGTGCATCTCAGGCAGGCTGGTCAGACCTGTCGATTCAGGAACAGGCACAACTGCATTCTCGTCAAGGTGTACCATATCCACTGCAAGATGGCATGAAAGTGCTTGATCCTGACACCATGCAGGAAGTGCCACATGATGGTCAGACCATGGGTGAAATCATGTTCCGTGGCAATATCGTCATGAAAGGTTATTTAAAGAATCCGGAAGCAACTGCAGAAGCCTTTGCCGGTGGCTGGTTCCATACTGGCGATCTGGCAGTATGCCAACCTGATGGTTATGCGAAAATTACCGACCGCTCTAAAGACGTGATTATTTCAGGGGGTGAAAACATTTCATCGCTGGAAGTGGAAGAAGTGCTCTATCAGCATCCTGCTATTCTTACGGCAGCCGTGGTGGCAAAACCAGATCCACGCTGGCAGGAAGTGCCATGTGCCTTTGTCGAACTGAAAGCAGGACAAACTGCCACAGCCGAAGAGATTATCGAATTCTGCAAGCAACATCTGGCGCGTTTTAAAGTACCTAAAGATGTAGTGATTACCGAGATTCCAAAAACTTCAACCGGGAAATTGCAGAAATTTATCCTGCGTGACTGGGCCAAAGAACGCTCAACGGGTGAATTTTCTTAATTTATTAAGACTGTAATATCTAGCTCTACTCCTGAATTTTATTTTTGATAGTGAAAAAGAAAAATTTGATGAATGGGGCTTTTTTATATCCAGAATAAAGACAATTAGTTTATTTAAGTGCTGATTAAGGTTCTTATCCTGAAAGATGCCTTACTAAATTAAAGCTACAGAATGCGATCAATCAATGAGATTCACATCTACGTGCTTATTTTTAGGCAATAAAAAACCCCAAGACTTAATATGCTTGGGGTTCTTCAGAATCTTGGTCCCGAGGGTCGGACTCGAACCGACACGTCATCTCTGACAGCGGATTTTGAGTCCGCCGCGTCTACCAATTTCACCACCTCGGGAGTGGATGACGGCTATATTACTCTGTTTCAAAAACTTGTCAACGCAGAAAAAACACATTTGCCTAATTTTAAAACAATTCTTATTTTTTTGTTTTATAATCGAGCAATTCCCGCCATAAAAAAGAAAAAAGTTTATACTAGCCGCAGTTTTTTTATCGTAAATTGTCATGCAACTTTCTGATTTTAGTTTCGATCTCCCTGATGAGCTGATTGCTCGCTATCCTCTTGAACAACGTAGTGCTTCCCGCCTGTTACACCTTGATGCACATGGCCAATATCACGATCACCAGTTCACCGATATTCTGGATTTATTGAATGAAGGCGATTTGCTGGTTCTGAACGATACCAAAGTGATGAAAGCGCGCCTGAAAGGTAAACGTGCCTCTGGTGGTGCAGTTGAAGTACTGGTTGAGCGTATGATGGATCAGTTCATTGCGCATTGTCATATCAAGGCCAGCAATACACCTAAAGCTGGTGCAGAATTATTTATTGGTCCAGATGAAGTCAAAGTCACCGTTCAAGGCCGTCATGAAAATCTGTTTATTGTCGAGTTTTCTCAGCCGATTCTGGATGTTTTAGACAAATACGGCGCGCTACCAATTCCACCCTATTTCAACCGTGAAGCGGAAGAGATTGATACGGTTCGTTATCAAACCGTTTTCAATGATCCGACAAAACTGGCCAGTGTGGCTGCTCCTACCGCTTCCCTGCACTTCGATGAAGAATTGCTGAAGAAACTGGAAGAAAAAGGCATTCAGAAAACCTTTGTGACCTTGCATGTCGGTGCAGGTACTTTCCTGCCAGTTCGTACCAATGATATCGAAAACCATATCATGCACAGCGAATGGTGTCAGGTGTCGGATGAATCCATGGAGCTGATCAAGGCCACCAAAGCACGCGGTAATAAAGTCATTGCTGTGGGTACGACCGCAACCCGTGCGACCGAAAGTGCGGCTCAGGCCAATAGTGGTGAACTAAAAGGCTGGACCGGTGATACTCAAATCTTCATCTATCCGGGTTATGAGTTCAAAGTGGTGGATCGATTGATCACCAACTTCCATTTACCAGAATCTACTCTGCTCATGCTGGTTTCAGCTCTATCTAATCGCGAAAACATCCTGAATGCTTACAAACATGCGGTTGAAAGCAAATACCGCTTCTTCAGTTATGGCGATGCCATGCTAATTGATCAAGCGCAATAATCAGCAGGAACCCTCCCGATGCCGATCGAGTCTGTGCAGCACTCCATTCATATTCGACGCAAGAAAAATGCAGTGGTGTTTCGCAACATCGCCCGGCTCTGGGATCTGGGTCGTCAGGCCAAAAGCCATCAGGAATTATTGGATGGCTTGCATCCATGGAACGGCCCAATTAGCTTAAAATTTGAAAATAATTTACCGCTTGCTCTGGCCGGAATCGGACTCTTTCTGATTGGCTGCATTTTTGTAGCACCTGCCAATATCTGGATGCAAAGCGGTGTCTTCTTCGGCTGTCTAGTATTGTTCTGGGCTTATATCAGCTATGAACATCGAAAGCCACTGGATGAAGTTATCCGCTATCTGGAAGATGAGGCGCTCGCCAAAAAATACCAGCTGGCTTTTCAGAAGCAGCCACAACATATTTCAATTCTGCTCAATCCCCTACATTTTATTAGCCATTTAAAACGTCTGTTCCCGGTATTTAATCAAGGCTCTCTGAGTAATGAAATTTCACGCTATGCCAGCACTGTCTGGGAAGATGAAGATGGTCAACAACATCAGGTTCTAGTCTTTCAATATCATTATGTGCATGAAGTTCAGGTACGCAATAAGGAAGGTCAACCGGTCAAACTGACCCAGGTACATAAAGACCTTTGGGGGGTATTTGTTTTTGATGTTCAGATTCAGGGGCTAGCCGTGACTACCTCCAGAAAGAAATTTCATTATCCTTATGCTTATCCTTGGCACAGCAGCGACATTCGCACCAACCAGAAATTAAATTTCTTTGGCAGCGATCCGATGCAAATGGCGAAACTGCTCACGCCTGGTTTTGTACTTCGACTGGCGGACTTTTTTGAGCAGCGTCAGGGCGATTTACTGTTTCATCCAGAAAGCCATATGCTCTGCTATCTGGGACCACATGATTTATTTCAGGTATCCAGTAAACACCATAAAATTACCGATATTTCCACATTGCGTGGCCATCTCAGAACGTTTAAATTAATAGAGTTGGAAAAGTTACATACTGATCTGACACAATTTTTAAAATAATTATTTTTTTCTGGGGATTACTTTTATGGGATTTTTCGTTTTTGTCATTATCCCGCTTCTGGTCATTATTGCCATTATCATGATTCGTAACAGCATTGTGCGCCATCATAACTCCACTATTCGTGCATGGTCCGATGTCGCCAGTTATGAACGGCAAAAACTAAAAATCCTGGATGGTCTGCAACCTCTGGTTGAGCAATATTCCAGTTTTGAAAAAGGAACTTTAGAGAAAGTCACTGAACTGCGCCAGAACATTATGAGCCTGAATATTCAGGATGCCGATATTGCCCAGTTACAACGGGTTGAAAACCTGAATAAAGAACTGATGCGCAGCCTGAATGCGGTGATTGAAAACTACCCTGAACTGAAAGCTAATGACATTTATCTGAAAATGATGAATGAAATTGAAGAACAGAATGAAAATGTCGGCGCTGCAATTACCATCTACAACCGCAATGTCGAACTCTTCAATAACCAGATTCAGATTTTCCCGCACAATATTATCAATAACATGTTTCTCAGAAAGAAAGCAGTACGCCCTTTCCGTGACCAGACCGTGACTCAAAACTTTGACTATCGTCCGAACTTTCACTGAGAAAAATCATTACATTTTATAGTTTTTGATTTGCAATACATTGGCTTATGATGCAATAGCGAGAGATAAAGCAATACACTTATAAAAACCCAATAAAAAGAATAAAAAATCATGCTGGATTATTTAGAACACTTGCAACAGACGCTGGTCAAGGAATTCTATCAGCTGTATGACCGCTATCAGGATGATGAAATCTATGCCTGTAGTCTGGTCTTTGATGAATTTTTGCTGCTGGATGATCTGGCGATTTCCACAGAGCGTAGCATTTTTCAAGACCCTGAAGATCCACAGCAATATCTGGCCGAACAGGATCGCTGGAATGTACGAAAATGGCGCTATAAAAGCCAAAGCTCCTCACAATCTGAACTCATGCCTTTTAAAACTTTGCTGGCAGAGTATTTTAAAACCCAGCATAGTTTTGGCCATCCTGTCTTAGCTCAACAAAAACAGCTTCCTGCTACTCACTTGGATTTATTGCTAGAAACTTTTAAACAAGCCAAACGCAAATTATCTGAAGCTTATGGTCTGGATCTAGATTCGATTATTTTTTTCCTCAGCGTTCCGATCCAACCCGAATGTGAATGCCAATCTGCACTTGAACTCAATTCCGACAGTCGCTTATTGCAGGACTTTTTAGCTTTCAGACAGACCCTGTCTCAACCGAGAGTCAATAAACGTTTAAAACTCTCACAAAGTGATAAGGATATTCTGATTGATCTGGAACAAATGCTGGCTATGGAACCTTATGACTATTTGCAAGTGGCGCAGGATGCCTATTTACTAACGCTGGAATCTTATTTTGTCGACAGCAATATCTATATCCAGAAACTGATCCAGCATATTGCTGCTATGGCTGAACCTGACGGCAGCTGTGCCTTGAGCCGGGAAGAAATCATGCAGCGTTTACAGCAGTTTTCTGCAAACTCACCTCTTTCACTTGATCTTTCCTTTATTCATCGATAAATAAAATTACAGAGTGAATTCTCTACAATGCTGGCGTTTAAGGTCAGAATCAAGGAAAATAGCGCCCTTTAATTCGCATTAGTAATCAGCGAACTGTTTTTTCGCCTTGATTTGGAACTCTTATGAAGTTTGAAAAATTAGGTCAGTCGGGTCGTGCCCGTCGTGGTCGTTTAACGCTTGAACATGGCGTAGTAGAGACACCCGTCTTTATGCCAGTTGGTACTTATGGCACGGTTAAAGGCATGTTGCCACGTGATGTTGAAGGTATTAAAGCACAGATTATCCTCGGTAATACTTTCCACTTATACCTGCGTCCGGGCCTTGAAGTCATCAAGCAGCATGGTGGCCTGCACGGTTTCATGAAATGGGATAAACCGATTCTGACTGACTCAGGCGGCTTCCAAGTCTTCAGTCTGGGTGCAATGCGCAAGATTGAAGAAAAAGGCGTGACCTTCCGCTCCCCGATCGATGGTTCAAAAGTTTTCCTTTCACCTGAAATTTCGATGGAAATTCAGCATACGCTGAACTCCGATATCGTGATGATTTTTGATGAATGTACGCCTTATCCTGCAACACATGAAGAAGCGCAGAAATCTTTGCAGCTGTCTTTACGCTGGGCTGAGCGCTGCAAGAAACATCATCATGATGAACTCAACAATAAAAATGCCCTGTTCGGGATTATTCAGGGCGGGATGTATGAAGACCTGCGCGATGAATCCTTAAAAGGCCTGCTTGAGATTGACTTCGACGGCTATGCGATTGGCGGTCTGTCTGTCGGTGAACCGAAAGAAGAAATGATCAAGGTACTGGATTATCTTCCGAACAAAATGCCGGAAAATAAACCGCGTTACCTGATGGGTGTCGGCAAACCGGAAGATATTGTTGAAGGTATCCGCCGTGGTGTAGACATGTTCGACTGCGTCATGCCAACCCGAAATGCACGTAATGGTCATTATTTCGTGACCGATGGTCTAGTGCGTATCCGTAATAGCCAATACCGTCATGATCAAAGCCCACTTGATCCACATTGCGATTGTTATACCTGTCAGAACTTTACCCGCGCTTATCTGTTCCATTTAGAGAAATGTGGAGAAATGCTGGGTTCTATGCTCGGCACCATCCATAACCTGCGTTATTACCAGCGTTTTACCGAAGATATCCGCAATGCGCTGGATAACGGAACTTTTGATGAATTTGTTCAGGACTTTTACGCTCGTCGTGGCCTGGAAGTTCCACCTTGTCCACAAGATTAATCTTTCAGCATTTGCGCTGAGGAAAAAGACAGGGTAAATTGCAAGAATATGTCAATTTATTATCAAGTTGATCACTAGTTTTTTATTTTAGGAAAATGAAATGAGCCTATTTATTTCGACTGCTCACGCTGCAGGTGAAGCTGCACAACAACCAAGCTTGATGGCTAACCTTTTGATGATTGCGGTTTTTGTTGCAATCTTCTATTTCTTGATCTGGCGCCCTCAATCAAAACGTGCCAAAGAGCACCGTGCTCTGGTTGACAGCCTTGGCGTAGGCAGCGAAGTCGTTTTTGCAGGCGGCTTAATGGGCAAAATCACTAAAATTGAAGGTGATTTCGCAGTCGTTGAGTTGAGCCGCGGTGTAGAAGTCAAAGTTCAACGCGCGAGTGTGATCTCAGTTCTGCCTGAAGGCACTTTAAATAACATTTAATCAAAATTAGTCGTGCTCCCCGCACGACTTTTTCATTTTAAGAAGAAAACGAATGCGTTACCCAGCATGGAAATATGTGCTGATCCTGGTTGTCCTGGTGGTCAGTACTTTATATGCCCTGCCAAGTTTGTATCCAGATGAACCTGCTGTACAGATTTCGGGTGCCAAAGCCGGTACTCAGATTGACGCAGGCATCGTACAAAAAGCAGAGCAGATTTTAACAACTGAAAATATTGCAACTCACGACAATAGCTTTAGTAATAACGCTGCTTTATTACGTGTAAATTCAAGTGAAGCACAGCTGAAAGCCAAAGAAGCTTTACGCCGTGGTTTAGGTGATGAATACGTCGTAGCACTTAACCTTGCTCCAACCACCCCAGAATGGCTACAGAAAATTGGCGCCAAACCAATGAAACTGGGTCTGGACTTACGTGGTGGTGTTCACTTCCTATTAGAAGTGGATATGGACAAGGCGATTGCACAGCGTATGGACACCTCTGCAACTGACCTGCGTCGTCAGCTGCGTGATAACAACCTGAAATTCAATAGCCTGAATTTAAGCAATAACACCATTGTTGTGCAGTTTGCCAATAATGATGATCGTGCTGCTGTCATGGATTTCTTGCGCCGTAATGGCAATGAATTCAATCAGCAGGCAGTGGCGACTGAAACCGGTTCGACTTTACGCCTCAACTATACCGATACGCGTAAGCAGGAAATCGAATCTTATGCGGTGAACCAGAACTTAACTACTTTACGTAACCGTATTAACGAGTTAGGTGTGGCTGAAGCGCTGGTACAAACCCAAGGTAGCAACCGTATTGTGGTTGAACTTCCGGGTGTACAGGATACCGCAGAAGCAAAACGTGTCTTGGGTCGTACGGCGAACCTGGAATTCCGTCTGGTGTCTGATCTGAATGATCAATACATCGATCCTTATACTGGCCAATTAAGTGGTACAGCTCCAGCAGGAACTCAGGCATTTGCTTATGAATCTCTGGACAGTGGTCGTCAGTTATTGCTAAACCGTAACCGTATTTTGACCGGTGAACGTGTACAAAATGCATCTTCTGGCTTTAGTCAGGATACTGGTGGTGCTGAAGTTAATATTACTTTGGACAGCGCTGGCGGTAAATTGATGGCAGATGCCACACGTAATGCCGTAGGCAAACGTATGGCGGTACTGTTCATTGAGAACAAGCAAAAGATCAGCTACGTAGAAGACCCGGCAACAGGTGCACAAACTGAAGTGCGTACACCATATACCGAATCTGTGGTGATTAACGCTGCTACCATTCAGGCAGTATTGGGTTCTCAATTCCGTATTACCGGTCTGGACTCACCGCAAGAAGCTGCTGAACTTGCCTTGATGCTGCGTGCAGGTGCGTTGGCTGCGCCAATGTACTTCGTTGAAGAACGTGTGATTGGTCCAAGTCTGGGTCAGGAAAATATTGATAAAGGCGTACTCTCTACCCAAATCGGCTTCATTCTAGTAGCGATCTGGATGGTCGTATTCTTCCGTCTGTTTGGTGTAATTGCCAACTTTGCGCTGGTCGTTAACCTGGCGATGATTCTGACAGTGATGTCGTGGATTGGCGCTTCCCTCACCCTGCCGGGTATCGCGGGTATCGTGATTACCATCGGTATGGCGGTCGATGCCAACGTACTGATCTGTGAGCGGATACGGGAAGAAATGAAATGGGGCGCCTCGCCGAAACAGGCAATTGTGGCCGGTTATGATCGAGCCTATAACACCATTTTCGACTCGAACTTAACTACCTTCCTAGTCGCGTTCATTCTGTTCGCAATTGGTACTGGTCCAATCAAAGGCTTTGCTGTAACCCTGATGATTGGTATTGTCTGCTCGATGTTTACGGCGATTACCGTAACCCGTGCGATCGTACAGATCATCTATGGCAAAAAACGTAACTTGAAAAAGTTGAGCATTTAGGAGATCGATGATGACTGAAAATACTCAACTGAATCAAAAACAGTACGGTCGCCCTGAAGACGAACGTATCATTCCGTTTATGAAGATTGCATTGCCTGCGGCAGTGTTCTCTATCATCCTGACGGTTGCCAGCATCTTCTTTATTGCGACCAAAGGCTTGAACCTCGGTCTGGACTTTACTGGTGGTGTCTCAGCAGAGCTGAACTATACCAATCCGGTAAAACCTGATGATGTAACTCAGGCACTCAGCAAAGCTGGCTTTGATGATGCTGTCGTGCAAACGCTGGGCTCGGAACGTGACCTGATGGTACGTATGCCGGTTCAGGAAGATATTGAAGCAGAAGACCTTACCAAAGCCGTTACTGCAGCAGTTCAGCTGCCAGGCAATGCGGCTCAGGTACCTAAGGTCGATGTAGTCGGTGGACAGGTCGGTAATGAGCTGTATGTGCGTTCTGCGGGTGCAGTTGCTCTTGCCCTCTTGCTGATGCTGGTCTATGTCACTATCCGCTTTGAGTTCAAACTGGCGATGGGTGCGGTACTGTCATTGTTCCACGATATCGTGGTGACCATCGGTATCTTTGCCATGATGCAATGGCCATTTGACCTTACGGTTCTGGCTGCACTACTGGCGATCATCGGTTTCTCACTTAACGATAATATCGTGGTCTCTGACCGTATCCGTGAGAACTTCCGTAAGATCCGGGGTGCCGAACCTGTTGAAATTATCAATATTGCCTTGACTGAAACCTTACGCCGTACCATTCATACTTCTATGACTTTATTACTGGTTGTAGTGGCCATGATGATCATGGGCGGTGCTGGTCTGAAATGGTTCTCGATTGCGATGTTTGTGGGTGTCTTTGTCGGTACCTATTCTTCGATCTATATCGGTACAGCCTTTGCCCTGTGGCGCGGTCTGAATCGCCAGGACTTTATTGTTCAGGTGAAACCAGAATTTGAAGACGAAAATCAGCTTCCATAAGCTGCCCGTTTTCGATTTCACTATTCAGCCCATCTTATGATGGGCTGAATTTTTTCTGGTCTAAGAAAATTGAATGCTGAGGCACTATGGCAATCACAGGATGGATTTTAGCTACATCAGACTTTTGGAAACTGACCTTGCGGCTTTCATCCAGACTTTGGATCTGATAGCTGTCCTGGTTTTCCGACATCAGCTCCACAATGAGTTGCAGTCCATTAATTAAATAAAGACACGCCAAGCCAGATGACTGTAATACAGCTTGCGCATCACAGACCAACCACCAGCCTGCTTTTAGGCTCGGAAAATAATATTGTCCTGTGACCTGAATGGCATAATGCTGAAGCTCCAATTTAAGCCAAGATACAAGATTTTCTGCCGAATCTATAGTTTTCATTTTAAAGGCTTGCTGCTCAACAACCTGCATCTGGAACAAAGTTATTTTTACAGGACTAGATGCCACTTCAATGACAGGTGCTTCAGCACGATCCAATATTAAACATTCCAAACCCAGTTGCTGTTCAAGTTCTCGTGCAGCCTTCTCTCCAATCTGGCGCTTACTGTTCAATAGCTGGGTAATATAAGCTGCAGACAGACCAAAGTGCTCGCAAATCTCTTTGCCATTTTTAAACTGCTGGCTATCAATCAACTGATCAATCACTTTGGCTAGATTATTTCGTCTCAGTTCAAATATTTCCGTGGCACTCATGTTATTTGCTCTTCTCCCTCTTCAGCACACCTTATAACAAAAAAGCCCGCAATTGAATTGCGGGCTTTTCTAATCATGCCTAAAAAGAATTAGTTACCTTGTACCAGACGGCGTGCACTGATAATTCCCGGCTGCTGTTCAAGACGGGCCAATAGTTTGGAAAGTTGAGCCAGACCTTTAACTTCGATCAGCAGTTTCATATTGGCAATACCATCCGCTTCTGAAATGGTATTTACCTGACGGATATTGATCTGATCCGAGAAAATTACCTGAGTCAGGTCTTTGAGCAAACCACGACGGTCATAGGCTTCCACCACGATCTGCACGCTCTGACCGCGAGTTGGCTGCATTTCCCAGTCAGCTTCTACCGCACGTTCTGGTTCTTGCGAGATCATGCGTACATAATCCGGACAAGCCACCTTGTGGATGCTTACACCACGATTCAACGTGATATAACCCGCAATCGATTCACCATGTACCGGCTGACAGCATTGGGCAACATGCAGTTCGACGTTATCCAGACCATCAATCAGAATACCATGTGCAGACAAGGTATGGCTGGCACGCGGATTCAACGCCGGTTTCAGCACCAGTTCAGGCTCATCCTGATCCAGATGCATATGACGGTTCACCTGATTGATCAGGGCATGCAGGCTGATATCACCATTCACCAGACCAATCAGAATGTCTTCACCACTTTTCACATTGAAATGGTTGCAATAATCACCCAAGTCGATTGATTTCGGGTGAATTGCTAGACGTGCCAATTCTTTATTCAGAATTTCACGACCCACTTCCAGATTCTTACTGCGATCCTGCTGACGGAACCAGTGACGTAACTTGTCACGGGCACGTGCAGTCTTGATATAACCCAGTGAATTAACCAACCAGTCCCGATTTGGTTCACGGTCTTTCTTGGTCAGAATCTCAACCTGTTCACCAGTTTTCAAGGCATAGGTTAAAGGTACATAGCGCTGGTTGACCCGGGCTGCATAGCATTTGTTGCCGACTTCCGTATGTACATGATAGGCAAAGTCGAGTACGGTTGAACCTCGTGGTAACTCTTTAATATCACCATCACGGCTGAACACATAGATTTTTTCGAAGCCTTCAAAATCTTGAATATGCTCAAAATTTTCAACTTCCTCTTCTTCATCCTTATGTGCACTGGCTTCATTACGCTCTTGATAATGCTCAATCACTGCACGCAGGGAGTGCAGACGATGATTAAAGGAAGTATCGGTATTTTTCGAACCTTCCTTATAGTTGAAGTGTGAGCATACGCCAAGTTCAGCCTCTTCATGCATCGTATAAGTACGAATCTGCACTTCAAGTGACTTGTTTTCCGCAATCACAGCTGTGTGTAAAGAGCGATAACCATTGGCCTTCGGATTGGTAATATAGTCATCAAACTGATGCGGGATATGTCGCCACAATTGATGTACAATCCCGAGCGTGTGATAACACTCAGGCACACTTTTCACCAATACACGCAGCGCACGGATGTCATAGAGCTGGTCGAAGCTCAGGCTCTTGCTTTTCATTTTCCGATAGATCGAATAAATGTGCTTCACCCGGCCATTAATTTCAGCTTCAATGCCGTGTTCTGCCAGCTCTTCACGCAATGTATCAATCACGAACTGAATATATTGTTCACGTTCCAGACGCTTTTCATTCAGCAGAGAGGCGATTTCTTTATAGCGTTCCGGCGCCAGATAGCGGAAGGCCAGATCTTCGAGTTCCCATTTCAGCTGGGCAATCCCTAGACGATGCGCTAAAGGAGAATAAATGGTGAGGATTTCTCGTGCGACCCGTTCTTGCCGTTCACGTGAAGAATTGGCCAGCTCACGCAGTGCATAGGTACGTTCTGCCAGCTTGATTAACACGACGCGGACATCTTCTGTCACTGAAATCAGCATCTTGTAAATACCAGACAGATGTTCACGCTGGTTATTATTAAAATGGTCTTCCAGGCGTTTATTTTTTTCAATCAGTTCAGACAGCTTACCCATGGACAGCGTGCCTTTGACCAGGCTGTAGACCTGTTCACCGAATTTTTCCTGCACTTCTGCCAGTGGCATGACGCCTTCACGTACTGCGCGGTAAAGCATGGCAGCGGACAAGGTATCTTCATCGACATAGAGATGCGCGAGAATATCCGCCATTTCAATACCGGTATAGAAGGTATTAGAGCGATGCTGAATCGTACTTTGTAGCTCTTTTTCTAAGGTTAAACGGGCAACTTCTTCGAGCTGCTTCAGGGGAGCCCCGTCTAATATGCCACGAACCCGATCTAACCATTCAGTCAGATCCTGCTGTGCTTGTTCGGCATGTTCTACAGTCGCCTCCTGTGACAACTCAGTGAGCCGCCCAGGCAGTTGCTCACGTACTGTGACCATACCCTTCTCCTACTTTTAGATACATCATCTCTTTGATCGTTTATTTAATTTTCTTTTTCGAACAAGGCAATCGACTCGACATGTCCGGTATGCGTAAACATATCCATCACACCGGCTTTCGTTAGCTGATAACCCTGTTGTACCAGTAGCCCTGCATCTCTTGCAAGCGTAGCAGGATTACATGACACATAAACGATTCTTTTGGCACCAAACTGAGGAATATAATGCATGACTTCTTCTGCTCCAGCACGTGGCGGGTCGATTAATAATGCATCAAATCCTTGATTTGCCCAAGACTGGTGCGAAAAATCTTTGGTTAAATCTTGTGAATAGAACGAAACTTGTGCAATACCATTATTGTTAGCATTTTCCGCACCACGTTGCACCATTTCCTCACTTCCCTCAACTGCAACCACCTGACCAGACGCACCAACACAGCGCGCCAGTGGCAAAGAAAAGTTTCCTAATCCACAAAACAGATCCAGAACGCGTTCGCCCTGCTGTAATTGAAGCAAATCACATGCCAAGCGCACCATTTGCGGATTGATCGTTGAATTGACCTGAGTGAAGTCCAATGGATTAAAACCGAATTCCACATCAAAGTCATCAAGACCATAGTGTAAGCGTGCTGCCTGTTCAGGCTCATCAATCCGCTTCAAATAATCTTGGCCTGCAGGCTGCAAATAAAGCTGCCAACCTTTCTCTAACGTAAATTGGCGCAATCGGTTGACATCTGTTACCGATAATTCTGCGGTTTCACGAATGAGCAACGCAATGTCATGATCACCCATAGCCAATTCTATATGACCAATATCTGCCTGACCATCGAGACTTTGGAGCAATTGTTTAAGACGTGTAACCGATCCAAACTCGCGATCCAGAATCATGCAGCGGTCAATCGAGGTCAGCTTATTGGACTGGTTTTCACGAAAACCAACCACCAACTTTTCTTTTTGAGGCAGATAACGCACCCCAATCCGGGCTTTACGACGGTAATCTTCACGTTGTGAACGTAACGGTGGCAGCCATTCTACAGGCTGAATCCCGGCAAAATGCTGCAAATGTGATTTCAGAACATTCTGCTTAAGTTCAATTTGGGCATCTGGATGGATATGCTGCATATTGCAGCCGCCGCATACGCCAAAATGTGGACACACAGGTTTGACCCTGATCTCGGAAGCCTCACTGAGCAACTCAAGGCTATCCGCCTCTTCCAGTTTTTTGACTTCACGGGTAATGCGGGCACGTACGGTTTCACCCGGCAAGGCATAGCGGATAAAGACTTTCTTACCATGCTTTTCAAGTGGATGATCCGGATGTGAACCATAGTGAGCGATGCCACGTCCTTCATGTGAGAGTGATTCAACCTGAAAAATATACTCGGATTGCGGCGCTGGACGTGGTTGTACTCGACGTTTCATGAAAACCTAGGATGTGGAGATGGGAAAATCAAAACGGGTAAATTCAGTTCTTTGTGAGGTTTCACGCCAGACTGATAAAAAATCTGCATGTTGCGGCTGGGTATGCAGGTATTGAATCGTACTCTGCACCAGATGCTGATAATCAGGCAACATCAACTGGCCTTTTAGCAACAGCCAGCGAATATAGACCAACCAGGTATTGAGCACATCACCTTCGCAATAGCTGGTGAGTGCGTTCCATTGCTGGTTACGTACATATTCAGGTACATGATAGCCACCATCACCACGCTTGCCTGGATAACCCAGTAAATGAGCAACATCATCCAGTTTCTGAAAATGACGGGCATGAAACATGGCCATAACATCCATCAAATCAACATGACGCTGATGGTAACGATTCTGGTAGTTATTATAACGCTTTTGCGTATCGATTTCGCCCTGATCGAACAGACTTGGGGCAGATAAACCATGATACATGGCCCGATAAAGAATAACCGGCAGGTCAAATTGTGAGCCATTCCAACTGACTAGAGTTGGATGACGCTTTTCAAAAATGGATAAGAATTTTTTTAAAATCTCTGCTTCACTGTATTGTTCACGGCTGAAAGAAAACAGGCGCATACCCTGTTCATCCATCCATAAACCGGAAATACAGACAATCTCATGCAAAGGCAGACGCTGAAAGTCCGAGCCTGATTCCTGACGGCGTAACTTGGTCAGGGCCTGATCCAGATCAGCCTCGGGCAGATCCAGACCAAACAGATGCGCGCCTGATTTAAGATCGGTTTGGGTTTCAATATCGAAAGTTAAAACAGGCAGGCGCATAAAAGATTTCTCAAAAATTATTCAGGGTCTTGTACAGAGAATAAGCCTGTAGACAGGTAACGGTCACCACGGTCACAGATAATACATACAATTACTGCATCCGGATTTTCTTCTGCGAGCTTGATGGATGCCCAAACTGCACCGCCAGAAGATGTACCGGCACTGATACCTTCTTTTTGCGCCAGTTTACGCATGGTGCGTTCCGCTTCAATCTGTGGAATATCGATAATACGGTCGATACGGCTACGATCAAAAATCGTTGGCAAATATTCTTCTGGCCAGCGACGGATACCGGCAATGCTAGAACCGTCAGATGGCTGTAGGCCCACAATCTGAATATCCGGATTCATTTCTTTCAGATATTTAGATACGCCCATGATCGTACCTGTGGTACCCATTGAGCTGACAAAGTGCGTAATTTTTCCACCTGTTTGCTGCCAGATTTCAGGACCTGTGGTCAGGTAATGCGCTTCGACATTGTCCGGGTTACCAAACTGGTTTAACACCAGTCCTTTACCTTCTGCCTGCATTTGCAAGGCCAGATCACGTGCACCTTCCATGCCCTGCTCTTTGGTCACTTCAATCAGTTCAGCGCCATAAGCACGCATCGCGTCCTTACGTTCCTGACTCATGTTATTCGGCATAATCAGCTGCATCTTGTAACCGCGCATGGCCGCAACCATCGCCAATGCAATCCCTGTATTTCCGCTGGTCGCCTCAATCAAAGTATCACCCGGTTTGATCTGTCCGCGCTTTTCCGCCTGCATGATCATGTTATACGCTGGACGGTCCTTGACCGAGCCTGCCGGATTATTTCCTTCGAGTTTTGCGAGTACTGTGGCTTGAGTGTGACTAGCCAGACGCTGCAAACGCACCAGTGGCGTTTTGCCTACATAATGGTCCAGTAAAAATTCGTCTGCTTGAAAATCAGGGGTGGTATTACTCATTATTTGCACCTATATCGAGGTGCGGCTATTGTATGAAAAAATGCATTTCCCTGCACCCATTTATAGCAGTGCTTTTGCATAAAACTGTATAAATCACGATCGGCATGGCCAATTCGTCCTGTTTTAGCTTGATAAAACTCCTCAATCGTGACAGTGACTTAGCTCACCTCTCCCCCTGAAAAGGCTTGCTCAAACATCCATAATGACTGTTCAGCGCAATGGTTCTTATTTTCTGCCTTAATCTGGAGCTTTAGAAAAATAATGCTGAAATTTTAACAGTAGATTTAAAGCATGCTAATATGCAAAGCATAAGGAAAATACTGCTTGAATCATGTCAAATATCAACAAAAAGCTGTTTAAACGCCTACACTTAAATCATGCTTATGGACAGCTGATTGCACTGATTTTTGTACCCATTACTATTCTGGCCTGTGTTGGTGCTGCTCTGGTCATCTCGGAAACTTCCAATGCCGCCCGTGTCCAGCAAAAGCAGATGGCCATTGCGATTCTGACCCGTTTTCAGGCAACTTCAGAATATGCGCTGGACATTTTGAGCCTTTATCCATGGCAATATGAGCAAGCTCATGACGCCATGCAGAATATGCTGAATGAAAAACATCTGGTTCGTGCGGCTATTCTGGATGAAAATGGTAAAAGTAAACTCGGCATTGGTTTTCAGGAACAGGCACCTTGGCCTGACTTTAAAAAAGATGGCAATTTTGTTGGCCCGATATTAGATAAAAACAATCATATTTATGCAGTCAAAGTAAATGAAAATGGCATGAATGCAGGCTGGCTGGCGATCGAACTGGACAATCAGCCCTTAGAAATTGCCCGCTACCGGGTCCTGATCGTTTTGATTGCGACCGGCTTATTGACCTTATTGCTCTTGTTGTTATGTCTGAATTTCTATTCTCGTCGCTGGATTGCGCCAATGTATGAAATTCGCATGCAGCTACAACGCCTGAATGCCGACACTCTAGATCAGCATATGGTGATCAACAGTACCGGTGAACTGCGTCTGTTGCAGCGTGATATTGCCAATGTGGTGAAACGTCTGCATTTCAGTTTTCTGGAATTGCGTGAGCATACCGAACAGACTGAAGATGATTTGCGCCGTACTCTAGATACTTTAGAAGTTCAAAATATTACTTATCGTCAGGCACGTGACCAGGCGATTTCGGCTAACCAGGCCAAGTCGGTGTTTCTTGCCAATATTTCCCATGAATTACGTACACCACTGAATAGTATTGATGGTTTTATTCACCTGCTGCTGCGTCAAGGCAATCTTAGCAATGAGCAAAGCCTGTACTTGCAGACCATCCGCAAATCTTCTGCACATCTGCTGGCCCTGATCAATGATGTACTGGATTTCTCCAAGATTGATGCTGGCAAACTAGAATTGGAAACCGCACCTTTTGATCTGGAAGAAGCTATTTTCGATGTGATGGATATGCTCTCGCCACTGGCTGCACAGAAGCATATCGATATGGCATTCTATTTTGCAGACAATGTGCCAAAACATGTGATTGGTGATGTACTGCGCTTTAAACAGATTCTGACCAACCTGATTTCCAATGCGATCAAGTTTACTCCTGATGGCGAAATCATTGTCCGGGCACGCATGGAGCACGATGATATTGGGCAGTGTCTGCTGCATTTCAGTGTTCAGGACAGCGGCATTGGCCTGAGCGGAACTGACCGTAAAAAACTGTTTGAATCCTTCTCGCAAGGCGACACCTCGGTCACCCGCCAATTCGGTGGTACGGGTCTAGGGCTGGCCATTTCCAAGCAACTGGTTCACCTGATGCATGGTCAGATCGGCTTTGAAGACAATCAGGAACGCGCTCCAACAGAGAAAGGCTCAACCTTCTGGTTTACTGCTCAATTCCCGGTGGATGAAGATATTGTTCATGAGCACCCGGATTTCAGTGATCTGACCGTTGTGTCTTATCTTGCCCACCCAGCAACAGCGAATGTTTTGAGACATTATCTGGAAAATTATCGCGTCAAACATATTGAGTCGACGTCCATTCTGGATCTGTTCAGTCGTCTGAACCATTTACAAAATATCGAGAATACCTGGCTGATTGTCGACCATAGTGGCGATAGCCAGGCTCTACTGACAGAGATTCGCTCTCGCTATCAGGGACATCTGGCTGTGTATGGTTATCAGATGCAGCTTGATCCGAGCATGCTGAATGACCATCGTGCCCGTGCCCTGCATCAGCCCCTGAGTCGTAGTGCTCTGATTCAGCTACTCGGCAATCAACCCGTCTTCGATCAGGAACAGCATGAAGACTTTAATGGTCAGGGACTGCATATTCTGGCCGTTGATGACCATCTGCCGAACCTGATTGTTCTAGAAGCCTTACTGGCCGAACTGAATGTCACCACAACCAAAGCCATTAGCGGACAGGAAGCGATTGATATCATCCAGAGCCGTTATGAACAGGGCCTGCCATCTTTTGATCTGGTGTTTATGGATATCCAGATGCCAGTGATGTCCGGTATCGATACCACGCGTGCAATCCGTTCACTGGAATCAACTTTTGAAAATCATCAGCGTCTGCCGATTATTGCCCTGACAGCACATGCCCTTTCCGATGAGAAACAGAAACTGCTACAAAATGGTATGGATGATTATGTCACTAAGCCTATTCAGATTGATCAGATCGTGCAGATCCTGACGCATTGGACGACTGAGAGTTTTAAAAAGATTCCGGTGCTGGAACGTGCCAATGTCATTGATGCGCTAGATCCGAATATTCTGGACTGGCAGCAAAGCCTGCAACTGGCGGCCAATAAAGAAGATCTGGCCGTCGATCTGCTCAGCATGCTGGTCGACAGTTTTGAAAAAGAGTTGGATGAAATTGAGCAATTAATTGAGCTGGAAGATTTTCCGCAGCTGGAACATGTTTTGCACCGTCTCTATGGGGCTACTCGTTATGTCGGCACACCGACTCTGCAAAAAGTTACCGGAAGTTTTGAGCAGTTTGTCTCGACCTTGCGTAAGGAACGCCGTAAGGCCGATGACAGTTTTGTTCAGGAAGTATTGAAATATCTGGATGAACTGAAAGCCGTAATTGAGCAGGTAGAACAGGCAGCCCAGCAAATCTTAAACAAGCATAGTGGTTAAATCATTGTTGTTTTAATCACTCATATCTGTATGACTGCGCTGTCATGCAAGCACAGATTGCTCATGCTATGCTCGCTTACAGAAAAATTAAGGATGAATACCATGTCACTTGTGCGCTTTGAAAAAAATAATGGAATTGCCACGGTTACTCTCAGCCGTCCAGACAAACGTAATGCTATGAGCTTTGCCCTGCTGCGTGAACTGGTGCAGATTGCGAACCGGATTAAAAAAGACAAGTCAGTGCGTTGTGTCATTTTAACCGGTGAAGCGCAGGTCTTTAGTGCCGGCATTGACTTGGCCGATTTAAATAATCCTAAAAATCGGGCCTATGCGGCTTGGGAACTGATCCGTCCTGGACAGAGCTTATTCCAGAAAGCTTTTCTGGTCTGGCAGGAACTGCCTGTCCCCGTCATTGCAGCCATTGAAGGTTTCTGCTTTGGTGCAGGTATGCAACTTGCGCTGGCTGCGGATATCCGGATCGCTCACCCTGCGACCAAAATGTCAATTATGGAAACTCGTTGGGGCCTAGTACCAGACATGGGATTAACGCGCTCACTCAAAGGTCTGATCGGGATTGATCTGGCCAAAGAGCTGACCTTAACCGCACGTATTTTTGAAGGTGCCTATGCCAAAGAAATTGGCCTGATCACCCATGTTGATGAACAGCCATTAGCAAAAGCACAAGTTTTGGCTGAAGAAATGTTACAACGCTCTCCAGATGCCTTGATGGCCTCTAAATTTGTGCTGGATGCGATGGAGCACAAACCCAACAAGTCATTGCGTATGGAAAAAATCTGGCAGCTTAAACTGTTACTCGGTAAAAACAGCCAACTGGCACGCAAGAAGGATAAAAATCCGGACGTGCAGTTTGTACCACGTCAATATCGATAATTATGGCTGAAGCAAAATCAAGAGATGAGAGATAAGATGCAATTCGATCGTGATAGCAAAATTGCCTTTTTAGGTATGGGACTCATGGGCAGTCGTATGGCAACCCGCTTGCTAAAAGCAGGTTTTCAAGTTGCAGTCTGGAACCGTACGGCCAGTGCCCGCGATCCTTTGTTTGCTCTTGGAGCCACTCCGCTATCTCTAGATCAAATTGCAAATTATCCGGTTATTCTGACTTGTCTGGCAGATGATGCCGCAGTGCAATCGGTCTTTGAGCAGATTCAGCCCTATCTGGTGGCTGGACAGGTTATTGTCGATTTTTCCAGTCTTTCCGTACATCAAACTAAAACTCTGGCTGAAGAGGCTAAAGCCAAACAAGTAATCTGGATTGACTCTCCTGTGTCTGGCGGTACAGCCGGTGCAGAACAAGGCACGCTAGTCATCTTCGCGGGTGGTGATGCAAAAACTATTACCGCACTTGATCCCATCTATACCGTGCTTTCACAACGTGTCACTCGCATGGGTGATACGGGAACCGGTCAGGCGACTAAAATCTGTAACCAGCTGATTGTAGCGGCGAACAGTACCCTGATCGCTGAAGCAGTGGCCCTGGCCGATCGTGCCGGTGTAGATACTGCCCTGCTTGCACCAGCATTAGCCGGTGGTTTTGCTGACTCCAAGCCTTTTCAGATTCTGGCCCCACGTATGGCCAGCCAGACGTTTGAACCCGTGCAATGGAAAGTGCAGACACTGTCGAAAGACCTGAACAATGCGGTGCAACTGGCTGCTACTTTATCTTTGGATATCCCTGTGGCAAGCCAGGCCCTGTCTCAGCTCAAAGCCCATCAGCAAGACGGATTTGCTGAGGCCGATCTGGCTACTGTAATCAAGCACGTAGACCATTAAATATTTCATTTCAATATTCTGCCTTGAGCAAGGAAAAGTCCATGACCAAACTCGCCGTTAACCTCTCCATGATTTTTACGGAAGTACCTTTGTTAGAACGTTTTGCCTTGGCTCATGCGCACGGTTTTAAACATGTGGAAATCCAGTTTCCCTATGAACTGAGCATTGAGCAGATTCAGCAGCAGCTTCAGTTGCATGATCTGGACATCTGCCTGATTAATGTGCCTGCTGGTGATCTGATGCAAGGTGGACACGGTCTGGCCGGTATTCCTGGACAGGAAATCGAGTTTCGTCATGCTGTAGAGCAGGCCATTCAATATGCGACTGCTCTGAATGTGCCAAGTGTCAATATTCTGGCAGGCAAACAGCCACTGGATTGTGACCTGCTTCCTTGCCTGAACACCTTGGCGAGTAATCTGAAAATTGCCTGCTCCATGCTCTCTGATTATCAGATTCAGCCGGTCTTTGAAATGATCAACGGTCAGGACATGCCACGTTTCCTGATTCAGAATGTGGCCCAAGCTCAGGAGATGCTGGAAGCTGTCAATCATCCTGCCTTGAAAATGCAATATGACTGTTATCATATGGCCATGATGGGTGAAGATGTACTTGAAGCCTTAAAAGAAAATATTGTAGAGATTGGTCATATCCAGTTTGCAGACTGCCCGGGGCGTCATCAACCCAATACCGCTTCCATTCCATATTATGAGATTTTTCAATGGTTAGAGAATAGCCAATACAATGGTTATGTCGCAGCCGAATATAAACCTCTGGGGACTTCGGAAGAATCCTTTGGCTGGAAAGAACAGTTCTTCCCGGAGTATGACTAAAGCGGCGGAAGGTGCATTTGAAATTTTGGGCTAAAACCGCTATATTAGATCATGCATAATTGTTAGGAAATTATACTCCCTATGAATTTAGAACCATCGCCCAGCGCTTCTAATTCTCACGATCACACTATGAATTCTCATGCACAAGCAGTAAACGCATGCTTGAAAGTTGTACATGCAGCCCTCGAAGATGTAAAGGCTAAAGAAGTTGTTCAGCTTGATGTTGCTAGCATCAGTAACGTGGCAGATGCCATGGTGATTGCAAGCGGTACATCAACCCGTCATATCAAATCACTTGCAGATAATGTTGCTGAAGAAGCACGTAAAGCAGGTTTCCGTCCGCTTGGTATCGAAGGCGAACGTGATGCAGAATGGATCCTGATTGATCTAGGTTTTGTTGTAGTGCACTGCATGCTGCCTACAGCGCGTAAATTCTATGACCTAGAAAGCCTATGGCGCAATCCTGCAGATTCTGTAGCATAAACATCGAATATTCAAAAAAAGCGACCTATGTAGGTCGCTTTTTTATTGCCTACAATATAAGAACAAATTTAAGATTAATATAGCCTTTTTCGCAGCAAACAATATTAATCCTGATAGTAATCTTCCAATGGATATCGTTTTACATTTTCCACCCATTTGCCTTTGATCAGATGACGTTCAGTCACAGTTACACGTTTTTCTCCATCTGGATATTCTAAAGTTGCATCCTCAATAAATTCTTTAACTTTGACCAAGCCTTTCTTTGGAATGACCTGATACTCTTCGGCAATGTGATAACAGCAGCCACTTTTACTTAGTGTATGAATTCTTTTATTGTCATGATCAACATGAAACATGCCTAAATTTTCATGTGTTAATGCAGATAAGTCAGAACTAAATACAAAGTGTTTACGTGTCTTGTTATATACATAAACATCATAAGTAGGCCCACCATATGGACCTTCATTACCATTACGAATGGCAATGTCTTCAGTCCCATCGAAATTAAAATCATCAAAAATTAAAGGACTTTGTTCACCATATAATTCGATAATATTGGCACTTGGCTTTAAATCATCGGATAGATCGAAATCCAGGTCATCAGAGACAAATTTTTGCAATAAGGATTGATCAGATTTCTTATATAAAGAAACCGTGCCTTTGCCTGAACAAGACTGCTGATCACAATTCACCTGCATTTTTACGTTATATAGCTTGGATGCATCCCTAATCTGAAACACTTGAGCGGATGCCACTGAATGACAGCTCAAACCAATCAACAATCCTAATAACCATGTTTTCATTTTCTTGCCTTCTTATAAGTTTTAATTATTGAATTTTTATGAAATTTAAACATAAAAAAACCACCCGAAGGTGGTTTTTCTAGATTCTTTTAATCCTCCCCGGCCCTCCTTTGACAAAGGAGGGAGACTTACAGGGATTCTAATCAGTGACCTGTACCATTAATCGCTTTAGTCATATCTTCCACAACTTTCTTCGCATCACCGAAAATCATCATGGTCTTGTCGTTATAGAACAAGTCATTGTCCAGACCTGCATAACCGGTCGCCATAGAACGCTTGATGACCATGATGGTACGCGCCTTGTGAGCTTCCAGAATTGGCATGCCGTAGATCGGTGAGTTCGGATCGTCTTTTGCAGCCGGGTTTACGACATCGTTTGCACCAATGACCAGCACTACGTCAGTTGCCGGGAAGTCCGAGTTGATCTCGTCCATTTCCAGAATGTCTTCATAAGGAACATCAGCTTCTGCAAGCAATACGTTCATATGACCTGGCATACGACCAGCTACCGGGTGAATCGCAAAACGTACAGTCACGCCCTGCTCTTTCAGCAAGTTTGCCAGTTCTTTGACTGCGTTTTGTGCACGGCCTTGCGCCATACCATAACCCGGTACAATGACAACGCTGTCTGCATTTGACATCAGGAAGCCAGCATCATCTGCAGAACCTGAACGGTAGTTACGTTGCACTTGTGCACCCGCAGCAGCTGTCGGCGCAGCTGCACCACCCATCGCACCACCAAACAATACATTGATGATTGAACGGTTCATCGCTTTACACATGATGTAAGACAGAATCGCACCTGAAGAACCAACCAGCGAACCCGCAACGATCAGCATGTTGTTTTCCAGTGTGAAACCAATCCCCGCTGCTGCCCAGCCTGAGAATGAGTTCAACAGCGAAACCACAACCGGCATATCACCGCCGCCAACTGGCGCAATCCATACCCAGCCAAATGCCAGCGCAAGACCAGTCATTGCCCAGAAAGATGTCATGCTACCTGTCAGGAAGAAGTGAATCCCTGCTGCCAGCATTGCAATAAAGATCAGAGCCTGAACCGGTTTTACCCAGCCACCTGAAATGGTTTTTGCCCATTTCTTTGCAGCCAGCTTACCGTATGCAAATACAGAAGCAGTAAAGGTAATCGCACCAACAAAACAGCCCACAAACAGTTCAAACAGGTGAACCTTGCTCATTTCATGGAAAGTCACACCATTTGCAGCTAACAGGTCCGGGCCCAATTCAACCAGCTTGTTGTTATGGATAATTGCCGCAACTGCAATCAGTACCGCAGCCAGACCCACCAGTGAGTGCATGAGTGCTACTGTTTCTGGCATCTGGGTCATTGGTACAGTACGTGCACGCGCAATACCCACCACTGCACCCGCCGCCATTGCTGCAAGAATCATCCAGACTACTGGATTTTCAGCAACAAAGAATGTGGTCACTACAGCAATCGCCATGGCGATCATACCGTAGCGGTTACCTGCAATTGCAGTTTTAGGACCAGATAAACCACGTAGCGTTAAGATAAAAAGAACGGCGCCAATCAGGTAGAACCAATCCGCATACTCTCGAATAAATTCCATGGTTTAACCCTCTTTTTTCTTTTGCTTAGGTTTGAACATTTCCAGCATACGTGCAGTCACGGCAAAGCCACCGAAAATATTAATGCTCGCCAGAAATACTGCGATTGCCCCCAGTACACTCACCACGTTAATGGTCTGGAAATCCACGCTGCCTTCAACGCCCACCATTGGCAGGCCAACAGTTTGAATCATTGCGCCCACGATAATGATCGAAGACAAGGCATTGGTCACCGCCATCAATGGCGTATGTAGTGCTGGTGTTACCCCCCAAACCACGTAGTAACCCACGAAGATGGCCAGGACGAAAATCGTAATTGTTTCAACCATGAGTCTGCTCCTTAACCACGTTTTAACAGCACTTGGCCGCCGTGAGTGACAAGTAGGGCTTTTTGAATTTCATCTTCCTGATTCAGGACAAAGTTCTTATCTGCATCAAAAAGTGTTTCAACAAAGTTATACACGTTACGTGCATATAGCGCTGAAGCTTCAGTCGACACCGTTGATGGAATATTTGGAACACCCAGAATCTTCACACCATTTTCAGTCACAACAGTTTCACCGCACTTAGAACCTTCCACGTTACCGCCTGATTCCACTGCCATATCCAGAATCACTGAGCCTGGTTTCATCTTGGCTACAGTTTCAGCACGGATTAAGCGTGGTGCATCACGACCTGGTAACAATGCAGTGGTAATCACGATATCGGCATTCGATACCGCTTTATCGACAATCGCTGCCTGATCCTTGATGTACTGTTCACCTGGCATCCAGCCATAACCGTTTTTAGCTGCTTCATCAGCACGTGCCTGCTCTTCAGGAGACATTGGCACGTCTAGCCATTTACCACCCAAAGACTCAACCTGATCTTTGGCAGTCGGACGAAGGTCAGTTGCTTCTACGACTGCACCCAGGCGTTTCGCTGTTGCAATTGCTTGAAGGCCTGCTACCCCGACACCCATGATCACGACACGAGCCGGTTTTACCGTACCTGCCGCTGTCATCAGCATAGGGAACATGCGCTGATATTCAGCAGCAGCTAAAAGCACTGATTTATAACCTGCAAGGTTCGCTTGCGAAGACAATACGTCCATGTTTTGCGCACGTGATAGAGTACGTGGCAAAAGCTCAAGAGCAAATGCAGACACATTCTGTGCCGCGAACTGGTCAAGCTCGGTATTGCGGTATGGGTCAAACATCGCTACAACCGTGGTGTTGGCTGACAGCTTTTGAATTTCCTCACCCTTCGGTGCACGAACTTTCAAAACTATCTGGCTACCGGTGTAGGCATCATCCGTAATTTTGGCACCAACTTGCTCATAGGCACTGTCGATGTAAGCAGCTTTAACACCTGCTCCACGTTCGATCACCACACTATGACCAGCGCTGATCAATTTCTTTACTGTCTCAGGCGTCGCAGCGACGCGATTTTCACCGACGACAGTTTCGGCTGGAATTCCAATCTGCATGAGCGTCCCTCAAGCTAATTTTTTCTTAAGTAAACACCGTGATTTACGGTGCTTCCCCTCAGGATGTGTTTTTGTTGAATTTTTGGATTCTAATTAAACTTCTAGAAATTACTACCTATTATTTATTTAATAAATACCCATATTTTGAACTGACGATTCATAAAAATGATGCTGTCATATAGCATTTATTAGTTGAGCCTGATTATTTTGATTTGCTGAATTTATAAACGATATTCATTCTCTTGAACGATGACTGTTTTCTTGGTTATTTTTTATTAGATTACTTTTTGTTTTATTTTGTTACATTGATCATTCTGACAGATATTTCATTTTTTCTGCTCAGCAAATCTTTATTTCAAATGAACTGATAAAGCCTAAATTAAGGCACTTTTCTAGGGCAGTTTTCTGTTTTTGACCTTTTTGACAAATTTAATCTACTTTGGAATATTCATTTTTAAGATCAAAAAATACTGTTTTCCTATAACTTTTTCATTTTTCACTCATAAAAAATATGAATTGATGATGAACAAATTGATTTGGGATTCACTTACTTGACTTATTCAGCTCAAGTCTTAAGACTTGCCTGAAATAGGTGAAAAAAATATTCTGCAACATTTATTATATTAATACTCAGTCCACTGTTAGATTTACGAACTCTTCATTTTGCACCAATTTTGGGCAATCACTGATTCAGATTGATCTCTGTCACTTGGTCTTAAATGAGATGACTTAATACAAAGCGCTTCCACGTACATTTTCTTAAGTGAAAAAGTTAAATTTCTAGCGAATTTTCATCTCTTATCAATCCAGAAAAGTACTTTTTTGTGGCATTTCTCTTCTATGAGTGCGAGTACTTTGCACTATTTTTCTACTTTTATCCTGACGGGTTTTCGCCTATAGTGCCTGCAACTTCTGGATCATCTTTGATGTTCTTTATAAAAATTCTCCCTGAGCTTAAGGTACTTGCCATGTCTCCTCCTCTCGATATCAGTCAAAATAAATCTCTGTTATGGCTGATGGCGATCGCATGTGGTTTATGTGCAGGTGCAAACTATTATTGCCAACCGCTTATCTCCTCAATTCAGCAATATTATCAGGTACCAGAATCCCAAGTGGCGCTGACCGTGACCTTTGCGCAGGTGTCTTATGCCTTGGGCCTGCTGTTTATTGTGCCTTTGGGAGACATGCTGAATAAGTCCAGACTCATTCCTTTCTTGATGTTTGGTGCCGCATTAGGCTTGCTGATCTGTGCCACAGCAGTCAACCTGCCGATGCTCTGGGTGGGGACTATTATTGCTGGGCTATTTTCTGTTGCTGCCCAGATTCTGATTCCTTTAGCTACGATGGCTGTCCGACCTGAAAAAACCGGAGAAGTGGTCGGTTTTCTCATGAGTGGCTTATTAGTCGGTATCTTATTGTCGACCAGTATTGCCGGATTGCTTTCAGATCTGTTTCACTGGAAAACGATTTATACGCTCAGTAGTATGGCACTGCTGGTTTTGGGCTTTTATTTAAAAGGACAATTACCCAGCATGCCGCGTATGCGTATCAGCTATGCAGCAATTTTTAAATCCATGGGTATGCTAATGCGTGAGGAACCGCGACTGGGCTTACGCTCCCTGATTGGTGCATGTGCCTTTGCAGCCATGAGCATGCTCTTTTCAACCATTGCCCTGCTGCTGACCCAAAAACCTTTTCATCTTTCTGATGTGATGGTGGGCCTAGTAACCCTAGTTGGTGTTTTCGGTGCGCTATCGACTCAAGTTATAGGTAAATGGGCAGATCGTGGTTATATCAAGATCCTGACCTGGATTGGCTGTTCAATTCTGGCAGGAAGCTGGCTATTCTTATATTTTGGTGGCGTGTCCCTGCTCAGTTATATTCTGGGTTATGCCCTGATTAACTTAGGTCTGGCGATTACTCATAGCTGTAATCAGAACGTGATTTTCCGCTTGCGCCCGGATGCCAAATCACGCCTGAACTCTATTTACATGACGCTGTATTTTATTGGTGGTGCCTGTGGTTCAGCTCTGGGGGTATATGCCTGGCATCATGGTGGCTGGAGCATGACCTGTCTGTTTGGACTTGGCTTGGCATTATGTGCCACCCTGTTTGCGCTGATGGATCAATGGCAACAATATCGAGCAAAAGCTTAAACCGATTTAGCTGACTTGTACCACGGGATAGTAAGGTTTACCCGAATCCCAAGTCGCTGCATTTTCCAAAAGAATGCAGATAAAAGTGGGCAGTAACCCGGCCAGAACCCGACAGCTGTCTTGGAGCTGCTTTATATTAAATGAGCTCTGATAAGTCGCACCGCCCTGCATAAGCTGATAATGCAAGGTTGAAAGACGGTTAAAAATCACCAATAAAATTTCACTTAAATTCCGTTCCTGTACAGCCTTTTGTATTTTCTGTTTTTGCTGATCTAATGCTTCACGACAGCTTTCCAGACTGACTTTATGATGGCGATAATCCCAGAAACCTTGATCGGTATAAGGGCTATCCAGCAGTGTAGAAATTGGCTGGCTGTATTTTTCCCAGACAATATGCTGAAGTTTTTGCTCCACATCTTTTTGACAGAGGGTTTCCAGAAATTGATGCAGGCTTTGTTGATCCTGACGAACCTCTGTTTCTTGTGCATAGATCGAATTAAAACTGATCCACAGGCTAATAAACTTAAACTCTAATTCCTGATCCAGCTCTAATGCTTTTTTAAACCAGCTAAGTCCCCGTTGAATCCGTAAATTAAAATAGTCTGAATGCTGAGGTTTTTTGCTTTTATAAATCTCCTCCAACATGAGCATCGTTATTCTCCTTATTTATCTCGTTTTCTTTATCTTAATCTTAAATATCTCAAAATATAGCATTGCAGAATGACTGGGAGTTTATTTTTTCAATTCCCACAATTTCTCTTGTTAAATATCTTTATTGGAATGACAGTTATCGTTCCTCATGCAGTTCAGCCTTTGGTCATGCAAATTTTATGCTAGTATTACGCCCTCTTTTTGCAGTACTGCTTTTTTGAGCAGATTTCCAGCAATTCCTGCTCATTCTTGTACTGCTATTACTCTTCCATTTCATTTAAGGCGTGATTTTGAATGACTGATCTCAGCACCATTGAAAACAAACTTCAACCTCGCATCAGTGTTGCGCCGATGATGGACTGGACGACAAAAGATTATCGTTTCTTTGCGCGCCTGTTTAATCCAAATGTCATTTTATATACCGAAATGGTGACTACGGGCGCCATCATTCATGGCGATGCCAAACGCCATCTGGACTTCAATCAAGAAGAACATCCGATTGTGTTACAGCTCGGCGGTTCCAACCCTCAAGATCTGGCAACTTGTACTAAAATGGCTCAGGACTGGGGTTACAATGAAGTTAACCTGAATGTCGGCTGTCCGAGTGATCGGGTACAGAATAATAAAATTGGTGCCTGCCTGATGGCTGAACCTGATCTGGTCGCAGAATGTATTGATGCAATGCGTAATGCCGTGGATATTCCGGTCAGTGTGAAACACCGCATTGGTATTGATGACATGCATTCTTATGAAGAAATGCTGCATTTTGTGGATACGGTCGCCAAAACCGGTTGCGATAACTTTATTGTGCATGCCCGAATTGCTTTACTCCAAGGTCTTTCACCTAAAGAAAACCGTGAAATCCCGCCACTACGCTATGAAGATGTTTACCGTCTGAAGCAGGACCGTCCGAAACTGACCATTGAAATTAATGGCGGAATTAAAACTTATGCAGAAACGCTTGAACATCTCAAGCATGTCGATGGCGTGATGATTGGCCGCGAAGCCTATCACAACCCGTACCTGTTAGCTGAGCTGGGTCAACTATGGAATCTCGAAGCACCGGACCGTTTTGAGATCATGCAACAAATGCTGCCTTATATTGCCCAACGTATGGCTGAAGGTGCACCATTGTCAATTATTACCCGTCATATTTTAGGTTTATTTCAGAACTTACCAGGTGCACGTAAATGGCGTCAGGCTTTAAGTGGTGGCAATGCCAAAACGCTAAAAGATGTAGAAACAGCATTATTGAATATTCAGGAAGCCATGCAGCGCACTGAAGATTATCTGCGTGAACATCAAGTTCAGCCTTAAAATCAAAAAGCACCGAGACCCGGTGCTTTTTTATGACCTAAAATAAAAATTAGTGGGTATAGGCCGTAATATTTCCGACCGGAATCGGTTCTTCATCATAGGAAGCCGCTTGCAGAACAGGCTCTGTAACTGGACGGACATCTGGCCCTAACTCAATATTGGTAGGTTCATGCACAGGTTCCAGATCATCAAGTGATGAGGCCAACTGTTCCAGTTCACGATCCAGTTGCTGACGATATTTTTCAATCTCGATTTCATCGATAAAGGCAAAAGCATCATCTTCAATGGCCCAGCTATAACCACCATTCACCTTTGAAATTTTAACGTTAATGGGATATTCATTACCCTGATAATTCAGATGTGAAACTGCTTCAAACTCATTGCCTTTGCGATGGCGGATTTTTACATTTACTACAGTCAGACGATAATGCTGATAATTCGGATTGGCATTAAATTCTTGCTGCATTTGTCCTTGAATATTTCTGGCCAGTTCATCAATCGATACAAAATAGCTGCATCCAGCCAGACAGGCGATCATCAATATCATTATGATTTTTTTCATCCCGCCCCCTTGTGTTCTCTCACTGCTTTACAGATGTGTAAAACTTTTCATCTTTGGATTATTCTGTGATCCATTTTATACTTTTTTTAAATAAATGAATAAATAAATCCTTAGTCTATAAAGTCGTTTTTATTTTTATGTTGTACTGGCTTTTTAACTTCATGGTAAAAAAACCTATAAAAAAGCCCTGAACCAGTCAGGGCTTTAATCGTCATTTAAAACTTAAAAATCATCTTCTGCAGCAGGATCATGGTGCAAGGCATTATGGATCGCTTCAACCAGTTGCTGGGCAATTTCCTGTTTAGAGGCTTTGTCCAGATCACGCTTATCCAGATGATAGTGTTCGGCAAAGAATACCGTCATGGCATTTTCATCGGATGCAAAGCCAATATCCGCACGCGAAACATCATTGCAGGCAATCATATCCAGTTTTTTCGCCACCAGTTTACCCGCTGCATATTCTTCAATATTTCGGGTTTCTGCAGCAAAGCCTACCATAAATGGACGTTTTTCCTGCTGTGCGATGGTCGCCACAATATCCGGATTCTTTATTAAAGCGACATTCAGCTCATCGCCTGCTTTCTTGATTTTATGCTCGGCTACCTGTGCGACACGATAATCAGCTACTGCAGCGGTCGCAATGAAGATGTCACAACCCTGCTCCAGCATTTGCATGCTTTCATTCAGCATTTGCACTGCCGAAGAAACATTTTTACGTTTGACGCCATTTGGGGTATCTAGGCTCACCGGACCAGCAATCAGGGTGACATTCGCTCCAGCTGCATAACAGGCTGCTGCCAATGCAAAACCCATTTTCCCGGTACTATGGTTGGAAATATAACGTACCGGGTCAATCGCTTCACGGGTCGGACCAGCTGTAATCGTGACTTGCTTGCCCGCAAGCATGCCAAATTTTTCTGCAATCGCGCGCTGAGCTTTATGGAAATATTCTGTGACCTGACGTGCCAGCTCTTCCGGCTCCGGCATACGGCCCAAGCCTACATCACCACAAGCTTGTGAACCGGCATCCGGCATAATCACATGTACGCCATCTTCAATCAAAGTCGCAAGATTACGCTGGGTTGCTTTGGCAGCCCACATCTGCTGGTTCATGGCTGGTGCGACCCAGACCGGTGCATTGGTTGCCAGATACAAAGTGCTCAGCAAATCATCTGCAAGGCCTGCTGCAAATTTTGCCAGCGTGTCGCAGCTGGCTGGCGCAACCAATAACAGATCAGCCCAACGTGCCAGCTCGATATGCCCCATGCCCGCTTCAGCTTCAGGATCCAGCAACTCGGTATGTACCGGATTGCCTGACAAGGCTTGAAAGGTCAAAGGGGTAATGAAAGCCTGTGCGCCTTGAGTCATGACAACCCGCACATTAAACCCGGCATCTTTCAGACGGCGAACCAGAATGGCACTTTTATAGGCAGCAATACCGCCAGTGACTGCTAAAATGATATTTTTATGAGGAATTACACTTAGATCAAAGCTCACGAACAGCTTACCTTTCTGTTGCAGTGGGGCTCACAATAGCATTAAATAATTGCATTCCCAAGAGATCAGCTTCAGGGAAAACTCATAATTCATAATAAATAAGTCTAATAACTATGCAATTTTCAATCAAAAACTGGCCTGAACTGGAACGGCCGCGGGAACGTTTAATTCAATATGGGGCAGAAAGTTTATCTGATGCAGAACTGCTGGCCATTTTTCTCCGATCAGGATCACAACAGCATTCAGCCGTAGAATTAGCCCGGCTACTGATTCAACATTTTGGCCATTTAACTGCTTTACTTGATGCACCTTTAAAAGAAGTTAGCCAGTTTCATGGCATGGGCATTAGCAAATATACCCAACTGATGGCGGTTAAAGAATTAGGACGGCGTTATATTGCCGAGCATCTTAAACAGGATTCTTTAGAATTAAGTAATTCAAAAAGACTACGGGATTATTTACGTTTCGAATTATTGAGTGAAAATCAGGAAGTATTCGCGGTCCTGTGTCTGGACGCCAGTTTAAGGAAAATTGCATTTAAAAAGCTGTTTTATGGTTCTGTGAATGCATGTGATATTTCGATTAATCAGTTGCTCAGATATGCCATTACCCAACAGGCAACTTCAATTGTGATTGCGCATAATCATCCCTTAGGCCAAGCCACTCCTTCTAAGGCTGACCTGTATCTGACCCGCCAGATTCAACAGGCATGTCGACTGGTCGATATCCGTTTAATTGACCATTGCATCATTGCTCTGGAGGGCAGTTTTTCCTTTGCTGAGCAGCAACTCATCAAACCTGAAGTCTAAGGGGGAATAGCACTTGACAAAGCAGCTACAACTCAAGAAGATCATGAAAAAAATTGTGATGATTCCAATAAATGATCGTACGTGACCAGCAGAACGTTTTTAAATTATTATTTTCCTGGCGAGGAACGATTTTACCTAAGGTTTTACCTCCTTTAGGCGTGGTCATGCTGATTTCAGCCATTATTGGTGGTTTTTCACGTGTAGGTTATTTTCATTTTCCAGAACTCCCTCTCGTTGGCTTTACCCTCATTGGCGTAGTGCTGTCTATCTTTCTCGGATTTAAAAACACCGCCTGTTACGACCGCTGGTGGGAAGCACGTAAACTCTGGGGTATTCTGATTGCCAATGCACGTCATTTTGACCGCGACTGCCGAATGTTGTCTCAAGGCCGTCGTGAACGTGTGATTCAGCACGTTATCGTTTTCGCAAATGTCCTGCGGGACCGTTTACGTCATCAGACAGCCAATCCGACTGAGCTGGTGGAAACTAGTGGGATGAGCCAGCAGGCGATTACTCAGCTCTATCAACAGGCCAATGCACCGCAATATACCTTGAGTCTGATTCAGTGGGAGCTAATGCAAGCTCTCAAAGAAGGTGAAATCTCTGACATCATTTATATGCAGATGAATAATCATGTCGCGGAACTCAGTATTGTGCAGACAGGTTGTGACCGGATTGCGACGACTCCTTTACCTTTTGCTTATTCAGTTCTGCTGAATCGTACTGTTTATTTCTTCTGTTTTATTCTGCCATTTAGCCTTGGTGCAACCTTAGGTTTATTCACCCCTTTTCTGGTCGGCATTCTCGCTTATACCTTCCTAGGACTGGATGCTTTAAGTTCAGAAATTGAAGAGCCTTTTGGCACCCAAAGCAATGACTTACCCCTTGATTCTATGGTTCGTACTATTGAAATTGAACTCTTGGGAACTTTAGGTAAACCGACACCACCACCAATTCAGGCTCAAGATAATAATTTGCTTTAATAGGTTACCTCTCTTATCCAAAGAGAGAATTCCTTCACGTTGGGATGGGTAGCAGTGTTGCGACTACTGCTTAACTCATTAAATAAAACTCTCCCAGATCCCGATCTGTCCCGGTTTTAAACTTGGCACCTGACCGAGTTTAACCCACGGCATATTATCGCCATGAAAATCACTGCCAATTGAAACTTTAAGTCCTTGCTCTGCAATCATCCGGTCGACCATCTGACGGGTTGAACTTGGATCAATGGCGGGCGGCAACTCCACCGCATCTCCACCAAACTTGGCGAAGATCTCGATCAGATAACGAATATTAGTCGCGGATAAATCATAACGGGTTGGATGAGCTAGCACGGCAAAGCCACCGCTGTCATGTATGACCTGAATGGTTTCTTCCAAGCCCAGACCATCAAATTTGACATAGGCCTTTTTACCTTCCTTGATGTATTTATCAAAAGCCTGTTGTGGACGGGTCACAATGCCTTTTTCTACCAGCGTTTTGGCAATATGGGTTCGGGTAACCCGATCAGGAATATTGTCAACTTTGGCAATCACGTCAGCATAAATATCCTGGCCTATTAAAGGAACCAGAAGATCACAGATCTGTTTAGAGCGTTCGGCACGAATGATCTTCTGCTGATTGAGGGCTTTTTGTAACGGCTCAGGATTCTGAACATTGAGTGCCACAATATGCACGCCATAATTTTTCTTGGTCGCTGGACGTGACCACTGGCTGGAAATCTCGACTCCAGAAATTATCTTAATCTCATGATTTTTGGCAGCTTCTTCAGCCAGCACCAAACCGTCCATGGTGTCATGATCAGTCAGGGCCAAAGTATGGATGAATTTGTTCGCAGCCGCTTCGACCAATTGCTGAGGACTCAAAGTTCCATCAGAAATATTACTATGTGTATGTAAATCTACGCCGTGCATCTCTATACTATGACATTTATTTGATCAGATTTAGATACTCTAACATGAAAGCACTTTTAGACTTTGTGCCACTCATTATTTTCTTTTATTTATATAAAACTGTAGATCCAAAAGACACTGACCATCAACTTCTACAATTGATCGGTTCTGCGGGGGGTGTCGACAATAACAATATTCTCGTTGCAACTACGGGTCTGATCATTTCCATGCTGGTGGTCTATGGTGCGTTATTTGTCATGCAGAAATTTCGCCTGGACAAACAGCAATGGATTGTTCTGTTTATGACGGTGATCTTCGGTGGGATCACCCTGATGCTCAGCGACGATTTCTATATCCGTCTTAAAGCTGTATTACTGAATCTGGTCTTTGCAGGTGTCTTCCTGTTATCGCCATGGTTTAGCAAAGATAAGAAGCCACTCATCCAGCGTCTGTTTGGCCCAGTATTTAATTTGAGCGCCAAAGGCTGGCTTAAATTGAACTATGCCTGGGTGGGTATGTTTACCCTCATGTCATTTCTGCATACATTCTTTGCCTATTTATGGATGGATGGAAAATATTGGGGCGAATTTACTGCATTCGGTGACATGATCGTGATGTTTTCCTTTATCATTATTCAGTTTATTGTATTGCGCAAATACTTTAGAACAGCTGAATAAGTCCAACTACAAACGATAGAGAGTCATCATGCCATTATTCGTCGTTAGCTGTACCGACCGGGAAGGTACAGTTGAAAACCGCCTTGCGATTCGTCCACAACATCTTGCACGTCTAGAACAGTTAGATGCTGAAGGCCGTCTGATTGTTGCAGGTGCCATGCCTAAAGATCCAGCCAATCCTCAAGCCGGTTTCTATGGCAGCACCATCATCGTTGATTTTGACAGTCGTGAAGCACTGGATGCATGGTTACAGGATGAGCCATTCCTGAAAGAAGGCGTATACGCGCATATTGATGTGAAACCATTTAACAAAGCATTTCCTAAAGGATAAGGTTCATGCGCGCTGTTACCGCCAGTTTCATTGGCTTTTGTTTCATGATTCCTTCTGCCTGGGCTGTTGAAGTTTCTGCTCCAACTGCCTCGGCTACACAGCCAGCAGCTACTCCTGTTCAAGCTGTTACCACACAAGCACCTGCTCAGGGCGCTTCTGCACAGCAGGCTGGAATTATTCCAGCAGTTGCAACAACTGCTCAGACTGTTCAGCCGACTGAGAAAAAGCCGCTCACTGCAGAAGAAATCGCCAAGCAGAAAGCCCAGCAAGATGCCAAAGTCAAAGCTTTAGTCAAAGATCAGGCAACGCGTCTACAGCAACTGGAAAAAGCCAATCTGGAAGCCCTGTCACAAAATCAGGAATTGCAGCTCAAGAATGACAATCTCGGGGTTCAGGTACAGGTCTTGCAAAGTGAACGTAGTGCCCAGATGTTTCTCTACGGCGCTGCAACTTTGGCAGTCGGTGTATTACTTGGCTTTCTGATTGCGAGCTATGTTTATACCAAACGTCGCCGTCAGTGGTAATCTATAAGCCTTCCAAATATCTTTAAGGTTGTACCCGTTTTGTCGCATGCAATTCAAACTGCCGATCTGGATTGGCAATTGGTGGATGGCATTGATGTGCCTGTGTCCAAGCAATTTGGTGATGTGTATTTTTCCAAAGACAATGGATTGCTGGAAACCCGGCATGTCTTTTTAAATGGCAATGAACTTAGTACCCGTCTGGCCGATTTAAAACCTTTTGCATATTTCTGTGTCGGTGAAACGGGTTTTGGTACGGGTTTAAATATTCTGGCGTTATGGCAACTCTGGCAACAGGTTCGTCCGGATAATCAAAGCCATCTGCATGCGATTTCAGTAGAAAAATTTCCGCTTTCTAAAGCAGATTTAGTCCGTGCCTTAAATGCCTGGCCAGAATTGAAACCGCTAGCAGATCAACTCATCTCCCAATATCCAATGCCGATTGCCGGTTGTCATCGTCTCAGCTTTCCTGAAGAGCGTTTCAGTCTGGATCTGTGGCTGGGAGATGCACATGATGTCTTTCCTGTCATTGAAAAAACTGCACCTGTTAATGCCTGGTTTCTGGATGGCTTCGCACCATCATGTAATCCAGACATGTGGGAAGAAAATGTTTTAAATAACATTGTGCGTTTATCCGAGACCGGAACGACTTTTGCTTCTTTTAGCGTTGCAGGTGTCTTAAAACGTGGTTTAAAACAGCACGGCATCTCTATTTCCCGTCCACGTGGATTTGGGCATAAACGTGAAATGCTGAAAGCGATCTGGAATCCGGCTGAGGAAAGTAACCCATCTCCAGATCAGGAAAGTGCGCAAAAAAAAACTGAGTCAGCTTTAGAGATAAATGCTAGGCCTCGCCAGATCGCTGTGATTGGCGCAGGAATCGCAGGTTTAAGTACGGCATGGGCATT
Source organism: Acinetobacter sp. GFQ9D191M (assembly GCF_011174875.1). Classification (NCBI taxonomy): domain Bacteria; kingdom Pseudomonadati; phylum Pseudomonadota; class Gammaproteobacteria; order Moraxellales; family Moraxellaceae; genus Acinetobacter; species Acinetobacter sp. GFQ9D191M. Next base: position 5,693 of record NZ_JAALGV010000074.1, on the reverse strand, counting down.
CACTCAGCGTGGTCATCAAGTCACGATTTACGACCAGTCAGCACCGCTTTCAGGCGGTTCCGGCAATCCCCTTGCCCTGATCAATCCTAAACTGTGTCCAGTTGAGCAAAGTGCTGAACATCTGATGACGGTGGCCTGGCAGCATGCCTTAATTCATTATCAGAAATTTAAAGCTTTTCGCTCAATTCAGGTCAATCAGCTTGCCTTAAAAAATCCTGAACAGCTTTTAGGATTGGCAGATGAATATCCCACAGAAATTCTTGCTGCTCAAAGTGCAGCAGACCAAGAGATTCAAACTGAATTTCCAGCTTTAAAACTATTAGCAGCGGGTGCAGTTTCACCTCATCAACTGCGTGATGAAATTTTGCAGCATCCTCTTATTCAGTATAAACAAGCCAAAATTAGTCATATTGAGGCTGCTGAACAACCTGAGTTATTTGCAGATCAGCAATCCTTAGGCAAGTTTGATCACATCGTTGTATGTACCGCACGTGATACCCAGCAATTCTTTGAACATTATCCAGTCCTGAAACCGATTCGTGGACAGGTCAGCTGGGTCAATAATCAAGATCAGCCATTGAATCAGGATACAGCCTATAGTTACGGCGGTTACTGTATGCAGCTCAATCCAGAACAACTGATTTTGGGTGCTTCATTCTATCCAGGCCGGGATGATGCAGAAGTCTTAGTAGAAGATCATGTGCATAATTATGAACTTATCCACAGTGTCTTTCCTGAATATGCACAGTTATTACCCTCTACCGAAACCTGGCAAGGTCGAGCAGCAGTACGCGCCCAGAGTCAGGATTATTTTCCCTTGCTCGGTAAGATGAATGTAGATCAAGAAGTTTACAGTTTTGCGGGTCTTGGCTCTAAAGGTTTTCTATTTGCACCACTGTGTAGTGAAATTCTGGCAGCCCAGATTTTGGGAGAAGCCTGCCCCGCACCTTCAAACTTGGTAAAAAAACTCGACGTAACACGTTTTCAAAAGAAGGTAAAAGCCAAGAAGCCTTATTTTAAGCCTCAAAATTAAAGAGCTCCTCCCTTTAATAAAGAGTGAGGAACACTGTTCCGCAAGGGGGGAAGTTTTAGAAAGAGTTTAATTCCCCTAAATCCTCCTTTAAAGAAGGGGGACTTTGAAGAAATCCAGACAACAAAAAAGCGCCCTTAGGCGCTTTTTTTCACAAGGTCAATTATGCACCTTGTTCCAGTGGCATACCTGCATCACGAGCAGCACGAGTACCACCCATCAGGATGACATATTCACGTGAGCTGTCAAAACCCTCTAACTTTTCAGCTGCACGTGGAGCTTTACTCCCGCCACCACATAAAATGTAAATCGGTTGATCCGCTGACACCTGAGTCAGGCTATTTGCTGAAAGATCGTTAATGGGCTGATTGACCGCCCCTTTCACGTGTGCTTCAGCATAAGCACTTGCATCTCGTACATCCCAGATTACAGCATTTTCTGGGAACTCAAATGTTGTAATTTCTTGTTTACGGATCATTGCGCACTCCTTTGATGTAAACAACACTTGGCAAATGAAGAAAACATCCCTAGCATCTCAGATATTCTTTCCCTTTGTAAAGGTCTAAACTATGCCTTCTTTCGATATTGTTTCTGAATTAGAAATTTTTGAAGTAAATCATGCGGTTCAAAATACCCAAAAAGAGATTGCAACCCGCTTCGATTTCCGTGGACAGGATGTTTCTATTGAACTAAATGAAAAAAACAAGGAAATCAAAATTAGCACAGAAAGTGATTTCCAATGTGAGCAAGTGTATACCATGCTGGAAAACCATTTCTTCAAGCGTAAAGTGGATATTCAGGCACTAGATCCACAAAAAATGACCGCTTCAGGCAAAAATGTAGTTCAGGTGATCAAGCTTAAAGATGGCCTTGACTCAGATACGGCGAAAAAAATTAATAAGGCCATTAAAGAAAGCGGCATTAAAGTGCAATCTTCAATTCAGGGTGACAAGATTCGTGTGACTGATAAAAAACGCGATACCTTGCAACAAGTCATGGCATTCCTGAAAGAACAACAATTCGGTCTGCCTTTACAGTTCAACAACTTTAAAGACTAAGATATTTCAACGTCTGAAGATGGAATTATGACAAAGAGCAACCGACTGACCAGACTGGTCAAAGCGACATCAAGATTACCGCAAGGTATACGTACTGCTTTATTAAGTAAGACCTTTGGCCGAGTGGTTCCGATGGTCGGTTCTGCCAAGATTCGCTATCAGGAAGTCAGTGCTTCCAAAGTCGTGGTAAGTATGGCCAATCATAAGGTCATGCAGAACCATATCGGTCAGATTCATGCATGTGCGATGGCACTGCTGGCAGAAACAGGGACCGGTTTTGTGACTGCGATGAATGTGCCTGACAGCGCAGTGGTTCTGATTAAAAGCCTAAAAGTGGACTTTAAGCGTCCAACCAAAGGTGCCATGACTGCGGTGGCTACGTTGACTCCTGAACAGCAGCAATTGATGCAAAGTTCAGAAAAAGGTGAAACACTGGTACAAGTAATCGTAAGCGATGAATCTGGTGAAGCACCGATTCAATGTGAAATGCTCTGGGCTTGGATTGCCAAGAACCAGTTGAAGCCAGGCTAATTTCAATACAGACAAAAAAATCCCAGATTATTGATCTGGGATTTTTTATTTAATGAATTATGAGTTCTGCTGAGATTCTGCAAATTTCTGTTTTGCTTCATCTGGAATTGGACGTTTATTGCCTTTGACATCCACTGCGACAAAGGTAAATACCCCTTCAGTCACGCGTACAGGTGCACGTGAGTTATCATGACTGTCCCATACTTCGATTTGCATCTGGATTGAAGTATTACCGACTTTTAGAATTTTGGTATAGCAGCTAATGACATCGCCGACTTTCACAGGAACCAGGAAGGTCATCTGGTTAATCGAAATCGTTGCACAGCGTCCTTTACTAAAGCGCTCTGCATGAATTGCTCCCGCCAAGTCCATTTGTGAAACAATCCAGCCACCAAATACATCTCCACTCCAGTTGGTATCCGCAGGCATTGCAATCGTCTGCAGGGAAAGTACTCCCTCTGGTTTAATATGAGAATCTGTCACTTGAACTCCAGGCTTTTTAAATTAGGATTGAGCATTATTTAACTGCTGATCAAGCCACTTTTGTAGTTCGCTTGAACGTAATGCACCGCTTATTCTAGCAATTTCATTGGTTTTATTCATCAAAACCAGCGTTGGAATACTACGCACATTAAATGCTGAGCTTAATCGCGGATTCGCTTCGGTATCAATTTTAGCAAATACCACCCGTGGATTTTCTTTTGCTACAGCAGCAAAATGCGGTGCCATCATTTTACATGGACCACACCAGTCTGCCCATAGATCAATCAGGATGGGAAGATCACTATGGGTGACAAACTGACTAAAGTTCTGTTCATTTAGCTCAATCGGCGCTAATGGAACTAAAGCTTGATGACACTGACCACATGCGGGATCGGCCGTTAATTTTTCTTCAGGCACACGATTTTTAGCCTGGCAATTCGGGCATACAATGATCATCTAGCGCACTCCAATATGTTGATGTAAGAATTCTAATTGGGTCGAGACTGCTTTTTCAAACCATTCACCATGATAAATATCAAAATGCCGCATATTCCACTCATGATATTGTACAAATGGTGCAATATTGGTTGCGGTTTCCCGACTGGCTTCAATGGGAATCAGGCTGTCTTGTTGTGCTGCGATAAACAGGACAGGAATAGTGATTTTGCGGACTTCCTGAATAGGACGATAACGCATCAATTTAAAGAATACCCGGGCTGGGATATGACCACTCCAGTAATAATCTGGATTCACAATGGATAGATATCCTTCATAACTGTCTTGTGTCGGCATAAAACAGAGTTCATGACGATCAACCACCGGCAAGGTCTTGGGCGCCATTCCTACCTTTGCCCCCATATAATCCTGACTGGAAATCTTCAGGGCTTTGGGCAATTGCTGCAAAGGATAAAGTTTGGCACTTTCTGCACCATCAACAAAGGGTACCTGTACCATTACCGCCTGAATATTTTTTAGTTCTGCGGCCAATGTCAGTACATGCCCGCCACTCAACGCTGTTCCCCATAATACAATCCGTTTAGCATCAATGGATTTACGTGCCTGCAAATGCTGAATCATTGTACGCCAGTCTTCAAGTTGAGCACTGATTGAAACCAATTCACGCGGACGCCCGGTACTACCTCCCCAATAGCGATAATCAAACAGAACCACCGCATAACCTGCACTGGCAAAACGTTGGGCATATTGTACCAGTTTAAAATGACGTAAAGCAGCCAGGCCATGAGCCATCAGGATCACAGCTGGTTTGTCAATCTGTTGAGGACGATAGAAATCCGCAGCAATCACTTCCTGACCGCTTTTGACATACAGTGGTTCGACTGTATAGGCGTACATACGCGCTCCATTGCGTTATTTTATAGTTGTAATCGTTTATAAATTTTTCAGAACTAGGCCATCATGTTTTCAGCTTAATGCTATCATAAAGCATATCAAGATAAATGACATAATGGAGTGACATCATGAGCGAAAATGTAGGCTTTGCTGGCCAAATTGGTCCTGAACATATCTCTCAAGTAGTTGAAAAAGGTTTTAAATCAATTATCAATAATCGTCCGGATATGGAAGGTGGCCCTGAACAGCCAACCAGCGTACAAATTGAGGAAGCTGCTCGTAGTGCAGGTCTGGATTATGTCTTCCAGCCAGTAGTTGCTGGCCAGATTACCGAGCTTGATGTGCGCACCTTTGCTAACCATTATAACGAATTACCAAAGCCGATCTTGATGTTCTGCCGTACAGGAAATCGCTCCAACAATTTATATCTGCTGGCGAAACAGATGGATCTGCTGGATGATTAAGATATTTGGGGGAGATGTACTTTTAGTCAACATCTCCTTTTAGTTTCAGAGCTCGACCTATGAATAAATTCTTACTGGTTATATGTTGCAGTCTTGCATTGATGGGTTGTAGTTCAATGCATTTTAAGCCTACTGTGGGTGTCAGTATGGGAACTTCTGTTTAACTTTTAAAAAGAAGTTCTCAAAAAAAACAGCGCCGAAGCGCTGTTTTTTTTATTAATTAAGAATATATTCTTTTTTACGTACTTTTCCATTTGGTGCAGTAATACTTAAAATCAGACTATCACGTTCATCACAGTCTTTAAGCTTATATTCATAATAAACTTGAGAACTTGTTTTAAAGCTATTAGGAGTTAAAAGATTAAATACATTTGGCACTGTAGCATTTCCGCTCCATAACTCTGCAGTACATGATTTTTCATTGTCTTTAGTATTATCTTCAGCAGTCACTGATACTACTGTTCCTGTTGGCATTGGTACTGATTGAGCATTATTACCAAAAACATTAAAACTGAATTTAGCTCTATCTGTAATTTTCTCATCTACTACAGTAGGGGTGTCGTAGCTGAAAGCAAATATCAACTGTTGACGTATTACTGCTTGCAAATTCTGATTACAAGTACCTTGTATATTAGGCTGTGTGATACTACTTGGTGTACAAGTATTACCGATGGCACCTCTCTTATATAAAAACTCACCAAGCGCATTTTCAAAGATATTATTTTCATTATCATCACGGAAAAAATCACCAATATTACTAGGGTGTGTTGACACTTT
>NZ_JAALGV010000073.1:0-13109 GCF_011174875.1 Acinetobacter sp. GFQ9D191M | reverse complement strand
ATTTTGTTCCGTTAGGCTATAGTCTAAAGTAACGAAATTAATATTCTGCTCCCGATAGAAACAACCGTACTCAGGGAGAGATTTTTTTGATGTGCCGGTGCCGACCCTTACCAGAAGGCACTGTTGCAAATAACCACGAATAGTAAGCTGAATACTCTTTTAGCTAAAGGTGCAGCATATGAATCCCTTCCATAAAATTTAGGCTTGTATACCCAGAAAAAGGGAGCAAGAGCAACAACAGCAAAATTGAATTTAGATCGTTTTTGGCGAAATGTCAGAACACAAACTTTATATGATCCAGTCGATTATAAATATCAAGAAATTGGCGAATGGGTTTTAACAGGAAAAATACCTGGTCCAAGTTTTTATTCGTAGGAAAAGCTAAAATTCAAATTATGGGCATTGTTTTACATGGACTCAATCAATATTTTTATCTGAATTGAGCCGTGTAAAATGCACTGGAATTTATTTTTGATGAATATTTTCTAAAGTATCAACCAAAGTTCGTGTGGTTTGATCGATTTCATAATTTACTTCATCGCCTATATGGGCTTTGTTGGGCACTGTTGCAAATAGAAATTTGAGTCGATGATGCCCCCTTTAAAAAGTGCTTAGAGACCGAAAACTCTATTCACTAGATACACTTCACCCTGAGGCTGACCATAATAAAATGACGAAGCTTGTCCTTTACGTAGTGCACGCATGACTTCAATACCTTTAATTGTGGCATAAGCCGTCTTCATAGATTTGAATCCTAATGTGGCCCTGATGATTCGCTTTAGCTTGCCATGATCACATTCGATCACGTTATTTTTATACTTAATCTGCCTGTGCTCAAGGTCTGGTGGACATTTTCCTTCCCGTTTTAACCGTGATAAAGCACGTCCATATGTGGGTGCTTTATCCGTGTTGATCACTTCTGAAATTTGCCACTTCTTCACATTATTTAAAATTTTTCCAAGAAAACAATATGCTGATTTGGTATTACGTCTAGAAGAAAGATAAAAATCAATGGTATCGCCACGTTGATCGACTGCACGATACAGATAAGACCATCGTCCATTCACTTTTACATAGGTTTCATCAATATGCCACGAGCTCAGATCTGTAGGATTACGCCAATACCAGCGTAAACGTTTTTCTATTTCAGGAGCATAACGTTGAACCCAACGGTAAATAGTCGTGTGATCAACATTCACACCCCGTTCGGCCAGCATTTCCTGCAGTTCACGATAGCTAATGCCATATTTACAATACCAGCGCACAGCCCAAAGAATGATTTCGCCCTGAAAATGCCGACCATGGAAAGGATTCATATGCTGCACCTTTAGCTAAAACAGTCTTCAGCTTACCATTCGTGGTTATTTGCAACAGTGCCTACGAAAAACCCCGGCAGGATGCCGGGGTTTTTTATTATCTAATTTTTTAAATCAAGGTTGGATGAGCATCCAGAATGCGGATCAGCGTTGCTGCTGGGCCAGTTGGATAGCGACGGCCTTGTTCCCAGTTTTGCAGGGTTCTGGCACTGATATGCAAACGTGCAGCAAATTCAGCTTGGGTTAAGCCTGTCTTCTCACGTACTTCCTTAATATCCGGCAATTCAAGCTCAGTTACCCGGCTTGCTTTCATTTCATTGCGTTTGATGGCACCAGCTTCTTTGATTGAAGCAACCAGGTCATCAAATAAGTTGTTATCCATGAAATTGCTCCTTCACTAATTGACGCAAAATAGAGGTCTCTTTGTCTGTCAGGTTATCTTTCGTAGACTTTGGATAAGCCACCAAGAAAAATATCTGATCATCTTCTGTGACCCAGTAATAGATCACACGGATACCGCCACTTTTACCTTTATTACCTTGAGCACAGCGTACTTTACGAATGCCACCGCCATTCTTGATTAAGTCACCTTTATCAGGCTGTACCAAGAGATCTTGCTGGAGCTGACGATACTCTTCATCACTTACAAGCTCTTTGATTTGCTTGGTAAAAATACTGGTTTCAATGAATAGCATAGGTTTAAGTACGTCAATGGCGTATAAGAATTTTAGCAGTTTTAGAGCGAAAAAACGAGAGCTATAGGCTCACGTTTCGCATAATCAGTATTATGTTAATTTTAGAAATATTAAATTACTAACATATCCGTACCAAATTTATAAAATTAAGAATTTATAGACTCTGTTTGCATTTTTCTAAAAAACTCTTCTTTATATCTTTTCTGAATTTCACTTGATGCATATTTAGCAAATGCGAAATTAATGCCTCCACCCAAAATACCACCAACAACAGGAATAAATTTTGCTGCCTGTTTAGTTGTCATTTTGGGTGCTAATTTTGATGCAACAATCATGATCAGTTTAAGTACTGGGTTTGATTTTGCCCCAGATTTTCCTGCAATTTGAGCAGCTCTATTCATCATAGCTTGCACACCAGCAACAGCTGCTTTATCAAACCCCAATGAAAATAAATAAATTTCTCTAGCTAGTTCTGCATCATGTGGATTATTTGGATCAAAGCCATTCAAATATGCAACTCGTTGATTCAACCTATACAATTGCGCTGCCATATTTACAATATCCACGCTCCCAATAGTTACCATTGTTACTGCACCACCAACGCCAGAGGCCAGTCCAGTTACTGCATTATTTCTTGCTGCATAGTTACCATAAGAACCAGAAATATCTTCAATTCTTCGATAATTTTTACAAATAATTTCTGTTGTAAAGTCTTCTATTTTTGAAATAGGTAACCCTTTAGACTGCGCATCTTTAACAATGTCATTAGGGTCTACTGAAATAACTTCAGAAATTTTATTTAAGAGCTTTGTAGGTAATTGAGTAGTACTATCGAAATCCATGTTTTTAAGACTTATTAAATTAATTATTAATATCATAAATTAAACATTAGATTTTTATCAGGTTATAAAAAATATTTATTCATAATTTGACAATAATTTTTAGAGGCTCCCCCCATTTAACATAATGGCTGTTATACGAAATTAATGGATGTCCGTATAGACTACTTGCATATTGTATTCGATCGAATACAATATAGTGAGAAGATAAGGAATTCTCATGATTGAAATTAAACGTCTGCCAGAATTTGATGAATGGTTAGATGGCATTAAAGACAATATGACCCGTATTCGTCTGAATCGTAGATTAGATAAGGTTCAACGTGGAAATTGGGGAGACATTAAGCCTCTCCAAGATGGCGTTTGGGAAATGAGAGAGTTCTTCGGTGCTGGATGGAGAATGTATTACATCCAGCATGGTGACGTAGTGATTGTAATGCTTGGTGGAGGAGATAAATCGACTCAACAACAAGACATCGATCGTGCAGTCAAATTATCGAAAACATTGGAGGATTAAAATGGTTAAAGTCGCTGATTTACCAAGTTTTGATATGGCTGAGTCACTCAAAACTGAAGAAGACATTGTGATGTATCTCAATATGGTTCTTGAAGATAATGATCCAGCTGAATTAGCCCATGCACTTGGTGTTATTGCTAAAGCTCGTGGCATGACTCAAATTGCTAAAGAAGCAGGGATTGGGCGAGAGGCACTCTACAAAGCCCTACGTCATGATTCAGCACCACGTTTTGATACGATTAATCGTGTAGTAAATGCGTTAGGCTTAAAACTCACTGTACAACACGCCTAAAACTTTAAAAAATATAGTAAAAATGGGAGCTAAAGGCTCCCATTTTTAGATTCGTATAAGGTGTATTATGTTAATTGTAGCAAAACTCAATAATCATAGCCTTCCTGATAACCCTCATGCTCACTAAGGTCATTAATTACACTATCGTATACACCTGAGTAGTTCATAAGATCTCCATTATCATCATGTTCATAGTTTTCAGAACCTTCATAATCCGATCCAGAATGATTAGATATAAATCCTCTGTTAGCCCCTGTTAATGATTGTGTGAGTGGTTTTCTGGGAGGGGGATTATTAGGTTCTGTTTGATTTTCGTATGGCTCATCATCATCGTATGGAATATCAGAGGATTCTTCTTTCTGATATCTATTCAAAGCATCATCAGAACGCCATACATAGATTTTGTCTTCATTTTCATATTTCTTGTTCATGACACTATTCCTTAAGAATATTTGTTTTTACGACTATCAAAGTCGTAGGCAGTAATTAAAGACTCATATTCACTAACAACAACGATTCCGCCTTTATCCAAGAGCTTAGCCATCACAGCTAATTCACGTAGCATTTCTTCTCGATGACGAAGGATCAATTTTCTATTCACGATCACCTTATCTCCATCGATTTCACCATGCTCTAAAGCATAGTTAACCATTGCTTTGGTAATTCCTCGTTGAGAAGTTCTCTTCATGAAATGGTTCGTTTTAATCATTTTATTTCTGCCTATTGCCTGTATGTTTTTCATCCTATAGCACACACAAAAACTTGTAAATACTTTTTGTAATTTTTTTAATTACAAAAAGTATTTACATTTGTATCTACACTTATATTTAATGTGCTATAATTTATTCAATTTCAAAAACTGATAGATAAAACAAATGGTTGAAAAATTAGATTTAGAAGAGTTGGCCTATAGACATCGAGCTAAAAGGGAAATGTCTATCGATGGGCTGAGTGCTTTTGTCGAACTAGGTTTGAATACTCGTATCAATCTTGAGCCTAATGCAATGAAAGGGCTGTCAATTAAACTTTCCGAAGATCAGAATATGATTCTTGAATCAGTTGCAAATGCTATAGGCAAAAGCAAGAGTAAAGTTCTTCAAGAAATAGTTAGCTCTTATATAGAATCAGCTTATCTTTCATATCTGAAAGGCCTTTATCAGATTGGTGATTTAAATCAAGAAAATACTGATATTGATGCAGTACAGGACCATTTAATTAAGATAAAAAATAAACTCAAAGATTCAGGAAATGAGTATTTCCATATCTTCATGCTGGCAAAAATGGGCTTCATAGACCGAGCTACGGATTTAGCAGATGAAATACTGAATCAACAAAAGAAGGGGCAAGCTAATGAGTAATTATTTTGAAGAACTAGGTCTCCTTCATGCTACAGAGCTAGATGCAAAGTCTGTAAAAACTCTCGCAATGTCATTTAAGTTACCTGAGCCAGATCTCATGAAATTGGATGTTTTTTGTGAAGATATGGGAATCAATCGAAGTAAATTTATCCATATGTTATTAGATGATCAAAAGGCCTTTGATGCTCTAAAAACATACATGCTGGCAAGTCAAAAAAATATAGACGACTTAGCTTTACCTGACAGTATTAGAGGGAAATTCGAGACTTATTTACAGCTGGAAGATCCAAGCTCTGACTGCTGATTTAACATAATGGTTGTTATACGCAATAAAAAAACCTGGGCACCAACCCAGGTCTAAAATTTAAAAAACAGATAAATATCAGTGCAATAAACTCATTTTTCTAATTTCGCATAACGTGTATTATGTTAATTTCAGTAAATTTAAATACTTACCTTATAATTTAACTGTAGTTCATCCGCATTTTCCCCTCTAATGCCCCAGTTTTCTTTAGGAGTTTCAAATATAGTTATCTCAACATCATTTGAATCAATACCGCATAGATTGTTTATATTTTCGAATAGAGTCTTAATGAATGCTTTTTTAGTCTCTTTTGTTCGTCCATCGAACATGGAAATTTCAATAATTATATAAGATGTACTGCGGTCTGCTGGATATATAAAATTTTTGGATTCTAGTGGAATAAAACGTTGAAACCTTTTTTCTTCAGGATATTTTAATTCTTTAACTAAAGCCTGATGGATAGCTTTACTTAAATTATCACGATGTAATTCTATAGTTTCATCTAAAGCATAAATTTTTATCTGAGACATTACTTTCTCTAAATTAAAACCCTAATTTTAGCTTAATCTCCCCCTCCCATTTAAGATAATGGCTGTTATACGAAATGAAAAAGCCTAGACTCTGGTCTAGGCTTAAAATTTAAAAAATATATAAAAATCAGTGCAATAAACTTATTTTTAGAGATTCGTATAACGTGTATTATGTTAATTTTAGAATAAATTAAGAATTATCCAATTGAAATTAAAAAAAATATATATTTATAATTAAATGAACATCCAAGTTAAGAACTAAAATGATAAGAGACGATTTAAAAAAATATCCTAAAGCAATATGGATACATTTTTATAAAAACCGTATAAGTTTGATGGCAGAGAATGGCACAGTCAAAGCAACTGAAATTCCTAAATCACCTTATGATCACCCAAGAATGATTTTGGCAGATTTTGAAAGCGCTACAACAACATTAAAAGCTTTAATGAGACACCATTCTAACGGTTTATCTTTTTTCAAGTTTACAGCTCCTATTACGATTGTCCAAATAATGGAGCCGATACAAGGTAATTTAACTAAGATTGAAATACGAGCTTTTAAGGAGTTATTTCTTAATACTGGTGCAAGAGAAGTAAAGCTATATGACCTTGATGGAAACTCTATTGAAGAATAATTTTAAAAGCCCTATTTAACATAATGGCTGTTATGCGAATTCGACTTGTAATGCAATTTGCATTACACTATTCCTAGTACATTAAACACTTGGAAAATATGATGGCTACTGTTAACTTCAGGGTCGATGGAGCCCTTAAAGAAAAATCTTATTCAATTCTTAAAGAGCAAGGTATTGCACCTACGGATTTCTTCACTAGTATTCTTGAGTATGTTGCTACGACTGGGAAACTGCCCGTCAAAAAAGCTTTGCTTTCGGAAGAAGATGAAGAATTATTAGCTCTTGTCCGTAAGCGCATTAACGATCCTAAAGAGATGTTTGAGGAAGTCACATTAGATGACTTATAAGCTTTTACGTCACAAGGACTTTACAGCAGAATGGGAAAAACTCCCTGTTGCTATACGAGATCAATTTAAAAAGAAACTAGCTAAAGTCATAGAGCAGCCACATATTCCAAAGAACATGCTTAGAGGCGATCTTGCAGGTTGCTATAAAATCAAATTATTAAAAGCTGGTGTCCGACTTGTCTATCAAGTTAAAGATGATCAGGTAGTTATCCTGCTCATTACCGTCGGAAAACGAGCTGATAGCATAGTTTATGACGAAGCGAAAAAGCGAATTAAAGACTAAAAATGGGAGCTTATAGCTCCCATTTTTGCCTTCGTATAACGTGTATTATGTTAATTTTAGGGAAATTTAACTATTCTGATTTTGCTGAAATCATAAATTTATAAGAGATAAATAATGCTAATAAAAAGATATTGGATTATTTCCTCGTATGTCCTGTTACTTATTGGATGTACATCAAAAGATATTTCAAAAGATATTCCTAAAGAAGGGGAAATAGTGACATGGAAGCAGAATCCAAATTTGATAGTAAAAGCAAAGCTTGGTCCACGTAGAAAACATATTCCTGACCAATTTGATAATGAATTTTATCGCCCTGAACGTGAACATTATTTAGGGCAGTTTCCAATTGACTATATTCCTGAAAAATTTCCCGCTATAACTCAAGAGGAAGCAAATACTTTACCAATGCCTGACTCTAATCGACAATTAGAATTTTATTTAACTTTCAATAGGGAAAAAATAGAAGCTACGGATGGTTTTGCACCTGATCATAAAGATCAGGTACGAGTACGAATAAAAGGTTTAGGTTTAGAGATGAGGGAAAATAATACTGATACAAAAAAAGTAATTCTTAATAATATTACTCCGGAATATGTCAAGATGGATTCGAAATTTAAAAAATTCGGCTTGGAATGTTATCGGAGGATTTTTTCTGATGAATATCTATTTTGTTATGCAGATTCGAATATTCCAAATGTTTCTGGTGTCTTTCTTAAAGTTAATACAAGAGGAAGAAGACCAGAAAATGGAGAATCAATTGAAATAATAGGAAATAACTATGAATCAAATAAGTATGGGGATATATGGGTTCAATGGGAAACTAATTTAAACAATTGGGAGAAATGGCAAGATATTGATAATGCAATATGGCGCTTATTAGACACATGGAACTCAGCTCCATCATCTCAAAAAAATAACTAAATTTTACTTATTTAACATAATGGCTGTTATACGAAGCCAAAAAAGAAGCCTGGAAGACATCCCAGGCTTCAGATAATCCGTATTATGTTAATTTTAGCTAAATTTAACTATTCTAATTACTCTGAAATAAGAACATTTAATAAGAGGGGAAATAATGGGATTTATAAATGAAAGAATTAGTGGAGAGGATCGTATTGAATATGGTCTTGATGAAATAGAAAATAGTGTTCCTAGAGGAGTTTGGCATCCTGATAGAGATTGGACTATAGATAAAGAGCGAAAAATATATTTAAGACAAATATGGCAAAGTAATTCAGGACGAGAGCCTGAAAAAGATCCAAAATTTATTGATAGAACATATCATTTTTTTATTGATAATATTCTTTATCAAGTTCAAATCCATGATGATTTAGAGAAAGAAATAAAGACAAAAGAAGGCTATCTAAAGTCTATTTTAACAGTAACATCAATTAATCCAATGCAGAATAATAATGAAGAGTTAATGCAAATAATAAGAACACTATATGAAGCACTACTAATTAGACAAGGTAGTGGAATTTACTCCAATTGGATAAAAAAGTTTGATTTAACATTAATTTATCAAAAGTTGGAGATGAAAAACATGATCATCTCAAGTTATTGATATTTGTAATAAAAAATTAATCACTAAAGTAAAATGATGTCAATTACTTTCATTTTTATGAAAAAAGTATTATGGCGACCAATATTGTGAACTCCTGATTTAACATAAAACCTCTTATTCGAAATTGAAGGGAACTCTAAGTGGTATGTGCTTTTAAGGCTCGTTGTACGGCACTGTTGCAAATAGGCTGACATGATAAGCTAAATATCTTATTTATTTCGAGATACAGCAGATGAATCCCTTCCATGGTCGGCACTTTCAAGGTGAAATCATTCTTTGGGCTGTTCGTTGGTATTGTAAATATGGCATCAGCTATCGTGAACTTCAAGAAATGCTCGCTGAACGGGGTGTGAATGTTGACCACACCACAATTTATCGTTGGGTTCAGCGTTATGCTCCAGAAATGGAAAAACGCTTACGCTAGTATTGGCGTAATCCTACAGATTTACATTCATGGCATATGGATGAGACTTATATCAAAGTGAAGGGGCGATGGACTTACCTGTATCGTGCAGTTGATCAACGTGGTCATACGATTGACTTTTACCTTTCCGCTAGACGGAACAGTAAATCAGCCTATTGTTTTTTAGGAAAAATCTTCAATACGGTGAAAAAATGGCAAATTCCACGGGTCATCAATACAGATAAAGCAGCGACCTATGACCATGCTTTATCACGGTTAAAGCGAGAAGGAAAATGTCCAGTAGATATTGAGCACAGGCAGATTAAGTATAAAAATAATGTCATTGAATGTGATCATGGTAAGTTAAAGAGAATCATCAGGGCCACATTAGGATTCAAATCTATGAAGACGGCTTATGCCACAATTAAAGGTATTGAAGTCATGCGTGCACTACGTAAAGGACAAGCATCGTCATTTTATTATGGTCAGCCTCAAGGTGAAGTGTGTCTAATCAACAGGGTTTTCGGTCTCTAAGCACTTTTAAAAAGGAACTTCATCGACTCAAATCTCTATTTGCAACAGTGCCCTTATAAGCCTCGATAGAACTTTTCAATAAAGTATCGAGTTTTGAGAACCAGGGTGATCATCAAATTCTTATGTTCTGAGATCTTAGGTCGAGCAATCGATAAACCGGACATTTCTATTTGGGGTTACAACTGAATTTCGAATAAGAGATTTTATGTTAAATGAGGCGGATTTATTTAATCCGCTTACCATTTTTATCGATGATTATTTCACCATCCTCTTTGGTAAAAGCTCCTAATTGAGGCGCAGACAAAATATCTAAAACGAGTTCAGATGGTCTACATAGTTTTACGCCTAACTCAGTCACTACAAATGGACGATTAATTAAAATTGGATACTCAAGCATAAAATTAATGAGCTGTTCATTTGTCCAGTGCTGCTGATCCAACTTGAGCGTTTCAAAGGGTTCTACATTTTTGCGAATAGCTTCACGTACAGAAATCCCTGCGTTTTCAATTAAATTAATGAGTTCGCTCTTACTCGGAGGGGTATTAAGGTATTCAATAATTTCAGGTTCTTCTCCTGTATTTCGAATGAGAGCTAATGTATTTCTTGATGTTCCGCAAGCTGGGTTGTGATAGATCTTAACTTTCGATGACATTGGATTAACTCAGAACTTAATAATATTGCATTTATATATGGATATGCGTATATTCGCAATAGCATATATTGGAGTGTAGATTATGGATCAAGCAGATTTCTTTAAATGCCTATCTGACCCGACACGTCTAGATATTTTAAAAATTATTTTAGCAAGACAAAATGTATGTGTTTGTGAAATCACAGAGATATTACAACTGAGCCAACCTAAGATTTCTCGTCATCTGGCTTTACTTCGTAATCTCTCAATTTTGTTAGATGAGCGTAAGGGACAATGGGTGTATTACCGATTAAATCCTGATTTACCAGAATGGGTAAATGCAGTGCTCAATGTCTTAAATGATGAAGTACTGAATAAATCTGCAAGCAACTTATCTATCTCTATGCAATGCGAGTAATTCAATGTCCGGATCAAAGCTCTCATTCTTAGATCGAAATCTAACGCTATGGATTTTCATTGCCATGGCATTAGGAGTAGGTATTGGTGTATTTTCTCCTCAAGCATCTGTGGTACTCGATCACTTAAGCATTAATTCAGTGAATATCCCTATCGCAATAGGGCTTATTTTGATGATGTATCCACCACTTGCCAAAGTAGACTATGCGACTTTGCCTAAAGTATTTGAGGACAAGCGAACCCTTACATTATCTCTCGTTCAAAACTGGCTAATAGCACCTTGCTTAATGTTTGGTTTGGCAATCATTTTTTTGCACTCCTATCCGGAATATATGACTGGTCTCATTCTGATTGGTTTGGCCAGATGTATTGCTATGGTCTTGGTTTGGAATGGCTTGGCATGTGGTGACAATCAGTATGTCGCTGCCTTAGTCGCGTTTAACAGTATCTTCCAGATCTTATTCTTTAGTACTTATGCCTGGTTATTCTTAACCTTCTTACCACCATTCTTTGGGGTAGAAGCACAAATCATTAATGTGAGCTTTTGGACAATTACCTATGCTGTTCTTATTTATCTAGGTATTCCGTTCTTACTTGGATTTTTAACTCGGTTGATTTTAGTCAAACAGAAGGGGGTGGATTGGTATCAATCTAGATTTATCCCAAAGATTAGCCCAATCAGCCTTATTGCGCTTTTATTCACGATTATAGCCATGTTTAGCCTTAAAGGTGGTGAAGTGGTTAGCCTTCCTCTAGATGTACTTAGGATCGCTATTCCTTTGACAATTTACTTTGTTGCGATGTTCTTCATCAGCTTCTTTATGAGTAAGTGGATGGGTAACGATTATCCTAAAACAACTGCTATTTCCTTTACTGCGGCAGGCAACAATTTTGAATTAGCACTTGCTGTAGCGATTGCCACTTTTGGATTAGCTTCACCTGTGGCTTTCACAACAGTGATTGGACCGCTTGTTGAAGTGCCTGTATTGATTGCCTTAGTGACAGTTTCGCTATGGCTGAGAAAAAAAGTTTTTAAAGAGGCATGAAGCTAATGAACTTACCAAATATTGATCTTAGTCTTTTGGAAAAACCGACTTTAGAAAAAGTTCAGGCAAAGAACCTTGAACATCCTCCAAGAATACTGCTTCTGTATGGCTCAAATCGTGATCGATCATATAGCCGTTTAGCTATTCAGGAAGCTGGTCGAATTCTTGAATATTTTGGTGCGGAAGTGAAAATCTTCCATCCAAAAGGGCTACCTCTGCCTGAAGATGGTGATATGCAACATCCAAAGGTCAAAGAACTGCATGAGCTATTAGCATGGTCAGAGGGCATGGTTTGGTGTTCTCCTGAGCGTCATGGCTCAATGAGTTCAATATTAAAAGCTCAAATTGATTGGATTCCATTAGCAGCGGGTGCAATCCGTGCAACGCAAGGTAAAACCTTAGCTGTAATGCAAGTTTGTGGAGGTTCGCAATCCTTTAATGCTGTAAATCAATTACGTATTTTAGGGCGTTGGATGCGTATGATCACGATACCAAATCAGTCCTCAGTTCCTAAAGCATTTCTGGAGTTTGAAGAGGATGGTCGTATGAAGCCTTCTTCTTATTACATGAGGATTGTCGATGTGATGGAAGAACTTTATAAATTTACGCTTTTAACCAGGGGACAGTCCTCATATCTCACTGACCGTTACTCTGAACGTGTAGAAAGTGCAGAAGAGCTTTCAAAGCGTGTGAATCAAAAGAGTATTTAGATTTCCTAAAATTAACATAATACACCTTATATGAAACTAACAGCATATTTTAAACACATAAAAATCAAATACTTGTGTTATAGTGATAATGCTCGACGATGTCGAAAAGCCGGCTTGGAAACAAGTCGGCTTTTTTATGAGCAGTTTTGATAGTTCTTGCCAATAAATTTGTTTAAAAAGTAGTCGATTTTGCAATTTTTTAAATTTTATCAATGCTTGAATGCTTAAAATTATCCACATTTTTTGTGGATAAAATTTAGGCTATTTTGTACGCTCAGGCTTACGTGAATCTCGGCCCTTTGCGGCTATCTAGGATACTGGAACTTTCCTATGATGAACTCATCAGGAACAGGAAGTTCCATAACATAAAACAAAAATTATAAGTTATTGCACATGGACCAGAGGGTACAACAGCACAATCAGCGACAATAAAAAACCCCGGCAGGATGCCGGGGTTTTTTATTATTTAGATTTCTTAAATCAGCGTCGGGTGTGCCGTCCAGGATACGAGTTAAAGTCGCTTAAAATAACGTCAATAAATATTGAAAAAGTCATAAAATGTGATATGTTTCACACTCTATTTTTTAGTAGTAAAATTTTTTTATGAAACTATTAAAAAATAGATCTCTTGCGAAAGTCATTATTGCAAGTTCATCCGGTTTACCAGTGCAGCGATTAAGTTAATGCG
>NZ_JAALGV010000072.1:0-19591 GCF_011174875.1 Acinetobacter sp. GFQ9D191M | reverse complement strand
GATAAGCTGGATCGCTACATTGCCAATTACAACCGACAGTTTAAAACCAACTACAATTCTGGTGATCAATTTTATGCGTACTACCGCGACATTGCACAGCGCGTAAAAAACAGACAGATTGATATTCTAATTGTGGTCAATATGTTCCTCACGGGCTTTGACTCTAAGCCGCTAAATACCTTGTATGTCGATAAGAACCTGAAATACCATGGTCTGATCCAGGCATTCTCTCGCACCAACCGTGTCTACAATGATAAAAAACCATTTGGCAATATCATCTGTTTCCGTAACCTGAAACGTGCAACGGATGAAGCTCTAGCTCTGTTTTCCAATAAAGAAGCGCAAAAATTGGTACTAGTACCAAGCTATGAGGAAATTAAACAGGATTATGAGTCCGCTGTTCAGAAGTTGCTCAAGATCACGCCTGATTATCAAAGTGTAGATGATCTCATTACGGAAGATCAGCAGCTGGAGTTTATTAAAGCCTTCCGTGAAGTGATGCGTTACAACGCCCAACTACAGACCTTTATTGAATACGACCAGAATCAGACCGCACTGGATAAACAGCACTTTGCCAATTTTGCTTCCAAGTATGCCGATCTATGTCGTGATGTACGTAAGACCACTAAAAAAGAAAAAGTGTCGGTGCTAGATGATGTCGATTTCCAGCTGGACTTGTTGCACAGTGACCGCATCAATGTCGGCTATATCATCAACTTGCTTCAACTGGCTGTTAACAGTGATGATGAAGGTAAACGTAAAAAGTACGAAGCACAGGTGCATGATCTGATCGGTAATGACGTTACCCTGCATGACAAGCAGGAACTGATTAAGAAGTTCATTGAAGAAAACATGCCGAAGATGATTAACGGGCAGAGCGTCCAAACGGCTTTTTCTGAATTCTGGGATGCTGAAAAAGAACAGGCCTATCAGCATCTCTGTGCCGAGGAAAACCTGAAACCAGAAGCCATGAAGCAGGTTCTGGAGCATTATGAGTTCACCAAACGCCTACCACGTAAAGAAGAGTTGAAGGACTTACCAAACTATAAGGTTAAGCTGTTTGAGCGGGAGAACGTGTTTAGCAATTTGCTGGTCAAGACCCGGAAACTGATTGAAAAGTTTTATGTGGGGTTTTAACTCGCTAAAGAAGTAAAGCACTTTAGTAGTGCTTTACATCGTTGGGTGTGTGCATTTGTTCTAACATTTTTAAGACGGTAGCAGAGAATGGTTGCCAATAGTTCCATGAACGATATTTTTCATTTAAACGGCCACCACCTACATTCCACGATTGCTTTAGAATCGCAATGATTAAGCTATCTGAATACTTAGATGTTTTCATAGAAAATCTTCTTAAATCAAAGTTATTCGATTTTCTACTTTTAAACTCAATTATTTTTAGGGGGGATTACCTTTGCATTTATATAAACCTTAAAAATTATTTACTAACAAAAGACCTCTTGCTTTAGTCAAAATTTAATCAGTGATAAGCGTTGATTTTTTAAATAAATATCAAAGTCTAAAATAGTCAAAAATGATACTTTCGCAAGAGGTTTAAAAATTAAAGCTTTCTAAATAATTCTTTTGCATTTAGATATTCTTGTTGGTCAATATCTAAATATCTTAATAAAGCAGGTGTTTTTATTGAATCTAAATTATATAAAGCCCAATAAAATGTTTCATATCTATTTTGCTTTTTAAAATCTTTTATTTTTCCATTTATATAGGATTCATCTAAATCATCTTCAATAAATAATTCAATTATTTTTAAAGCGATACGGTTTAAATTATTGATATCAATATTTTTCATTTTTTCACCTATTTGGATGAATTTTAATACACAGAATTATGTATTGCCAATTATTGTTATTTAAAATTCATTGAAAAGTGAAATAGTTTTTTTTGGTTAATATTTAGAAATTGACAGGGTTTTTAAATATTGTCACATTTACCACATTTACCACATTTACCACATTTACCACATTTACCACATTTACCACATTTACCACATTTACCACATTTACCGTTTGTCCTTAATTCCTACAGTATAAAAAAACAATTTTTCGATTTTTTATATGAAATCAATCTTCGTTTTCTTAGATGGATTAATGTTGAGATAATTTATTTAACAGGTTAAAGAGAAAAAATGAATTATTTCAATTTTCACATTGGTGATTTTAATAGTTCAACCCGTCATCTAAGTATTATCGAGAGAGCAATATATCGAGATTTATTAGATATTTATTATGAAACTGAAAAACCGATTTCTGCAGATGAGCTTGATAGGATTTTCCGAAAAATTCTATGTAAAAGTGAAGAAGAAAAAAATATTGCAATGAGTATCCTTGATGAATTTTTTGAATTGCGAGATGGTAACTATCATAACAGGAGGTGTGACAAGGAACTCGAGGAGTATCGAGCAAAGCTATTTAATCTATCTAAAGCTGGAAAGGCTTCTGCTGCGAAAAGGAAAGGTCAACATCAGTCATCTGATGAACAACAGAATAACGGATGTTCATCAGATGATCCTAACCAAGATCCAAGATCCAAGATCCAGCAACCAATATCCAAGAACCAAAAATTAAATTTAGAAGTTTGTTCAGTTGAAGATTTATTAAAATTATGGAACCCAACAATTGATACGGTAAATCAATATCTCCAAATATCAGGATTACCAACTATCACAGATACTGATTTTAAAAAAAGGAAACCTGAATTTTTGGCTTATTATCGATTACAAATTATTAAAGGAAAGCTTGATGGTACAGAACTTATGGGGAAATTTATTTCTTGGATAACAAATCAAAAGGAGAAAATAAATGATAAAAAGCAAGAAGTAAAACGAAAAGGGGAAAGCCCTTGGAAAAAAGATGAAAATCTTGAGAAGTTGTAGGAGTGATGAAAATGAATACTTTAATCAAAACACTTGATACGTATTGTGATATTCACCATATTCCTATGAGTAAATTTGGGCCTATCCATTATTGTAAAGAGTGTATTCAAAAAGAAAATAATGAAAGACCTAAATATTCACTACCATCTGAAGATTTTTTAAGAAGGAGAAAACACGTAGAATTTATGGATATCGGTATTCCGAAAAGACATATTAATGCTTCTTTTGATAATTATAATCTTACCTATAGGTCTCAAAAAGAAGTATTAAATACAATGGTTGATCTAACAAATAATTTTAAAGAAAGAAATTATCAAAATTTAGTATTAATTGGCAAAGAAGGGACAGGTAAAACACATTTAGCTTGTGCTATGGCAAAGGAACTTAATGAAGCTGGTATAAGTGTCAAATTCATGAAAAGTTTTGATTTAGGGTGTTTATTTGTTGAGAATTGGGGAAATGAAGAATTTTTTGAAACTGAAGAAATCGAGAAGATATCAAGTTATGATCTTCTTATCGTAGATGAATATGGTTTATATGATCAAAAAGAGCATCATAAGGATTATGTCGATAAGGTACTTTTGAAGCGTTATGATTTAAATAAACCCACGATTATTATTTCTAATCTAAAAGAAGATGAACTTATCGATACTTTAGGTTTTAGGTTATGGTCACGACTTAATGAAGATAGGGTTACTGTTCTAGAATTTAAATGGGATGATTATCGAAGGGCAAATAAATTTGTCTAACTGCTTTTTATCAATTAAAGGTGGTTGCTTTGGTGATCACCTAAAATTTGGATAGTACTTTGTAAGTATATTAATTATCTGATTATATAAAAAAGTGAGTTTGAATAGCCACCAATTTTGTAGACATCTTTTAATTAGATATGGAGGTTAAGTTGACCTTAAATATTATTACTTCCTATATTCCTTAGAAAATTTAGCTTTATGAGAGTAATACGAATAATCAGAAAGCGTTTGACTTAGCAAGGACATAGTCTTAGTCTCTTCACCTGCTTCAGGTGCTTCCATAGAGAAGTGAAACTGGGAAGTTAGTACAATTTAAATTGTAAGCTAACACTGCCCCCGCAACGGTGAATAGGTTATTTCAATATCCTTAAGTCCGGAGACCGGCCTGTTGCATAACCTAACTAATGCGGCGGGCGTTAAAGAAGGGATTGCATACTTCTATTATATTGAGTTGGTATTGCTTACCCAAAATCCGTCCGCGCGCTTCACATTTATATTTGCACGGGCGGTGCGAAATTTTGGGGTATATCATGAATCAAATGTATACAATCGCTTTAGGTGGTTTGTTAGTCTTATCTCCATTGTCTATGGCAATGGCAGCAGAAAAAACTGTTTTCCAACTTCCTAAAATTAATGTCGTTGCTAACTTGGTTGAGCAAGCAAATACTGATACGTTAGCTGCTGTAACAGTGATTGAACGTGAAGAAATCGAAAGAAAGCAGTTTAACTCTCTACAAGATTTATTACGTACTGTACCAGGGGTAACATTCACTAATAGCGGTGGGTATGGCAAGCAAACAAGTGTTTCTATTCGTGGTACAAATTCTAAACATGTGCTTGTATTAGTAGATGGTCAGCGTTGGAATGCAGCTACTGCAGGTTCATCTTCATTTGAATTTCTCCCTATTGAGCAAATTGAACGAGTTGAAGTAGTAAAAGGTCCTCGTTCAAGCCTATATGGCTCTGAAGCTATTGGTGGGGTAATTCAAATATTTACACGTAAAGGTACGCAAGAAGGTATTAAGCCATTTGCGTCGCTTACATACGGTTCTCATGAAACTTATAAGGCTAATGCTGGCCTGAACATTAAAAATAATAAGAATTGGGCGAATTTAAGTGTTGCAGGAATGAAAACCCAAGGCCTTGATGCAACTGCCGCTCCAGTAGAAACAGATAAAGATGGTTATGAAAATTATTCAGTATCTTTAAATGCTGGACATCAATTTAACGATCAATTATCTGTAGATATGAATGCCTTACATATTGAAGGTGAAACGGAAATTGATAATACCTGGACTTCAGGTCAAGAGCCTTATACTAAACTTCTTGAATCTGTATATGGTGTAGGCCTTAATTATCAAGCCAACCAGCTATGGAACACGAAACTGAAGGTTGGTTATTCCCAAGATAAACAGGAAGGATATATTAAAACAGGTTTAGACAATGTCTATGAAACCCAAAAAGAAACAATTTCATGGTTGAACACACTAGCATTTAATAAGAATCATAATTTAGTTTTAGGAACTGATTATTTAAAAGATAAAATCAGTGGGGTTAATGGCCCTTCACTTTTTGACAAAAAAAGTAGAGATAATTTTGGTTATTTTGCTCAATATTTAGGAAATATTAATAATTTTGATATTGAGGCTGCATTGCGTCTAGAGGACAACGAGCAGTATGGTGATCATACAACAGGGAATGTAGCGCTTGGTTACCAAGTGAATGAAGCTCTAAAGACGTATGTCTCTTATGGTACAGCATTCCGAGCACCTACGTTTAATGAGTTGTATTACCCTCAAGATGAATGGGGTGGTGGTGGAAATCCTAACTTGAAGCCAGAAGAATCAGAGAATATTGAACTCGGTTTTAAAGGTAATATAGGTAATGTGAATTGGGCATTGAATGGTTTCCGTAATGATATTGACCAAATGATTGTAGGTTGGCCAGCGATCAATGTTGATAAGGCATTAATTAAAGGGATAGAGGTAGAGTTAGGTCAGGCAATAGGTCAATTCGATTGGAATATAAATTACACTTATCAAGAGCCTGAAAATCGTAGTGGTGATAATAAAGGTAAACAAATCACTAATATTCCTCAGCAAATACTTAATTTAAGTGCGGATTATAATTTTGATAAATGGATAGTAGGTGGTGCTGTACACGCAGAGGATAAGCGTTATAGTGCTGATAACAAATCATATATGGGCTCTTTTGCAACAGCTGATGTACGATTAACTTATCAAGCTACTCCAGAACTTTCGGTTCAAGCAAAATTAGCCAATATGTTTGATAAAGAATATCAAACAACCCAAGGCTACAACCAAGATGGTCGTACTGCTTGGGTGACCTTGCGTTATGCGATGAAATAATAATTCGTATTGGAAACTGAGGGATCTTCATTTATGCGTGAAAATCCTTCAGTAAAAGCATATGTAATAACAGTTATAATTCATTGTTATTATTGTTTTTTATAGTTTTATTCTATCTAAGTTTAGCTAATCAAACACCAGTAAAGTTTTGTTGTTATACCTTCAATACTCCCGTTTTGAATGTAGTGCACATGAAAAACCAGACGATTCGTCGTCTGGTTTTTCATTCATAAACTGAAATACTGATACAGCATTCTCTTTTCGTTGAAAGAAATATCGATTAACGACACTTCTAATTTTATAAAGTGACCTTCTCAGAAGTCATTTTTTATTTGGTTTATCTATGCAAAGTAATACATCTCCTAAAGCGAAGGTTCAATATGCGAATAATAAGGTGGAACATATCGGTAGTTTTTTAAGAGCGTTGAAACTCAAAAAAGCACGTTACGACTTTGCTGATCGGGTCATTTATGAAGAGACATTAAGACAGGTTGAAGATGCAGAAATTGACAATCTGATCGATATTCAGCTTGATCTAGATTGTACCGTTATGACAGATGGTGATTTTCGCCGTACTTGGTGGCATTTCGATTTTCTTGAGCAATTGCAAGGCATAGAAAGCTACAAAACACGTGATGGATTGAAATATAAAGATGCGATCAGTAAACCGATTGACATCCGTATCACAGGGAAAATTGCTTGGTCAGAAGAACACACAAGTCTGATTCATTATCGTTATCTACATAAAGCAATTGAAGGTTTTGCAACTGCTAAATATTGCATACCAAGTCCAACTATGTTGCTTTTTCCACACTTAAGAAACAATCGGTTCTATGCAGATCGTATCAATGACTATATTGCAGATATTGGGCAATCTTATCGAGAAGCAATTCAAGCGCTTTACCAAGAAGGTTGTCGATATTTACAACTGAATGATGAGTTTTGGGCATATTTAAGTGATGAAGAATATAGAGCAAGTGAAATCAGCTCTGGCATGTCAACTGATGACTTGGCAATGTTAGGTGTAGAAATACTCAATGTTGCACTCAAAGATAAGCCTGAAGACTTATTTGTATCGTTCCATATTGACCGTGGCAACTTCAGTTCGAGCTGGTTGTATCAAGGGAATTATGACTTTGTTTCTGAGTATATTTTTAAAAAGCTAAAAAATATTGACCGTTTTCTATTGGAATTTGATACAGATCGTGCAGGTGGATTTGAACCTATTTCGAAACTCAAGAATACCGAAGCAGAGGTTTTTTTAGGCTTAATTTCATCTAAAAAAGAATATCTTGAAAGTGAAGAAGATATTTTCCAACGTATCGATGAGGCAACTCAATTTTTACCTATTGAACAATTAGGGCTGTGTTTCCAGAGCGGTTTTGCTTCAACGGAAGAGGGCAACAAAATTTCCTATGATACCCAGTGGGAAAAAATTAAGTTAATGAATAAGGTCGCAAAAAAGTTCTGGCCTTAATTTCATCATTTACGTCTTGTAAAAGTGATCAGTCAAAGTATGCGTATTATTGCCTTGGTAATAACTGTAAATGCTTTAATTAATCCTTTTGCAAGATATTCAAATTAATCAGTATGTTTAAAAGTTTTAAGTAAGTTATCCAGTGGTTTGAGAGTAAAGATGTTAAAGGATAAAGAGTTTATTGGTCGAGTATGTCGAATGACAAATACCAATAACCCAATTGATTTTAGTGTGTTAAAGGTAATACGTTCTACGGAAAGTAGTATTCTAGGTTTCGAGATATCTAGAAAAAATACAAATGGTGCTCAATCAGAAACGGCTCTAAAAGATGATGTGAAATTTCAGGATCATGACAATTGGATAAGCGGTTCTGATCTGATCATTCAGCTACTTGAGCAAAAAATTAATACGCTTAGGCGTCAAATTAAAATCAGCTCAGCTAAAAGAAAATAAAGAATGTGAACAGGAGAGAACATTCAAATTGTATTTATCTACAATGACATGTTCTTTCCTGAATTTTAAATAATGTTTTAGCTTTAGGATATTTGGTTAATCAAGGGACATGCTTAATTTTTTTCAACACTTAGAACATTATAAATTTTGTATTTTAGTTGAATATTTGACTTCATCTAAAACTCAACATGTAGCACAAGATATTGCGGGTTTCTCAGCTTTTATTGCAATTGCTGACCGTGTCCATTCAGACCATGATATGGCACCGCTTGAGGCTAGTCAGCATTATTCAAAATCGAGCGATAAAGTTCTGCATTTTTCTGGGAAAGATCGAGATATTCAGGATTTTGAATTATTTTTAGATCAAGCCAAATCAGCCAATATTAAGAATCTTTTATTGCTGACAGGCGATAAGCTCAAAGAGCACAGTTATGGGGGGGATGAATCTGGACGTACCCGATATCTAGAATCGGTGAATGCCGTGATGGTAGCCAAGCGCCGTGGTGGATTTCATCTAGGTGTGGCCTTTAACCCGTTCAAAT
The DNA here is from genome assembly GCF_011174875.1 of Acinetobacter sp. GFQ9D191M. Classification (NCBI taxonomy): domain Bacteria; kingdom Pseudomonadati; phylum Pseudomonadota; class Gammaproteobacteria; order Moraxellales; family Moraxellaceae; genus Acinetobacter; species Acinetobacter sp. GFQ9D191M. Next base: position 11,108 of record NZ_JAALGV010000072.1, on the reverse strand, counting down.
ATGCTGAAGCTGAGCGTGACGCACAATATCTAAAACTACACAAAAAGATGAAGGCAGGCGCAGATTTTATTATTACCCAATTAGGGTATGACATGGATGCTTTAAAACAAGTAAAGGCTTTTTTAAATCGTCATCATTACCAACAAAAAATACTTGCTTGTGTTATGCCGCTGAGTTTTGCTCGTGCCAATTTTATGGTGAAAAATAAAGTCGCTGGTATTGTGATTACACCCTATATGTTAGGGGTGTTGGCTCAGGAAAAACAGGATGGGTTGAGTGATCGGGTTCATTTACGCTGTGCTTTACAGATCCTGATGTGTAAACATCTTGGGTTTGCCGGAGTTCACCTTTCAGCCTGTTACAAGCCTGAAGAGCAGATGCTTTTGGAAAGCTATATAGAACAATATCGGCATCTGGATTTGAATGCACTTGAAGCTCTCTGGAATTCATTATGGCAAGTGAAGACTGGAAAAGAGTTCATGCCAGAATTGCCTTATTACTCCCGTCAGCCGACATCCAGTCAGTTGATTAAATATCAGCAACTACATTTCATGCATGAGGCATTGTTTGAGTCCAAAATTGCCAAGGGTATCGGACGCTTTATTTTTAAAGCCTCATTTTGGGAGCATACACCTGCTGCAAAAGCATTACTGAAAACTGAATTTATCTCTAAGCATGGCGTTGTGGGCTGTGAAAGCTGTGGTCAATGCAGGCTAGGAGATACTTTATATATCTGTCCTGAAACCTGTCCAAAAGGATTGGCGAATGGTCCTTGTGGGGGGACTACCTTAGACCGCTGTGAATTTGGAGATCGGGAGTGTATTCACTCGGTGAAAGCGCGACTTGCCAAGGCAATAGGGCAAACAGAGCTTTTAAAACAACAACTGATTCCAACTGTACCCATTGAAGTGCGTGGAACCAGTTCTTGGAAAAATTGGTACTTGGCAACAGAGGCTTAAGTCTCGTCATCCATTGCATTTGAATAGAATTTTACACCGAGTTTGATGCGATCACGTCCTTGGCTCATACGCCAGCGATTGGTATCACGCAAGGAATACACACAACCACAATATTCTTGTTGATAGAACTCTTCTTTTTTACTGATTTCAAGCATACGAACAGCACCGCCATTTTTACGCCAGTTGTAATCCCAATAGGATATTCCGTCATAATGTGAAGCAGAGCGATGACCACAGTCATTAATTTGCTTCATATCTTTCCAACGGGAAATGCCAAGTGAGCTACTGATGAGGCTAAAACCATTTTCGGCGGCATACAGGGCTGTACGTTCAAAACGCATATCAAAACACATGGTACATCGAATGCCTTTTTCAGGCTCATTTTCCATACCTTTCGCACGTGCAAACCAATTATCTGTGTCGTAATCGCAGTCAATAAACGGAATATTATGCTTTTCCGCAAAGCGAATATTTTCTTCTTTACGGATAATATATTCCTTAATAGGATGAATGTTTGGGTTATAGAAAAAGATTGAAAAGTCGATACCTGATTCAATCAAGGTTTCCATCACTTCACCTGAGCACGGCGCACAGCAGGAGTGAAGCAGGAGTTTGTCATGACCTTCTGGGAGAGTCAGTTTTTGACGTTCAAGTTTATTTGACATGGAAATAGGGCTTAAATCTAAACCCTACATCTTAACAATCTAATCTCATGGTTAAGGTGATTTTTGCTCATGTTTAAATGAGTGATCTTCAGGATGTAAGTTGTGAATTAAATTCATCTTTTGGTGAGGAAATATCGTTTTACTCATGTATTGGTGTGGGTATAAATTGCACTGGTGAAATATGATTAGAGCTTAAACAAATCAATTGAATGAAGCCAAATTTTAAAATTGAAGGCTGAGCTATTTTTTCTTTGGAAAAGCTAAAAATAGCTCATTAATTTGAATACTTAAATTTCGCTAAAAGTCATAAAAAAATTGAATCGGGTTCTAAACATATTTTGTTCAGTGTATATCTAAGCCGTCATCATTTTTTTTGTACAAATATAAATGAGAGCCGACTTATTTATATCTTTTGATTTTTTATCGAATGATGATGGTCTTTCATGGAATATGTAGAACACAACACCTCCACGGTCAATCCAAATTCTAAAACACGTGTTTTATTTGCGAGTCTGGTAGGTACAACAATTGAATTTTTCGACTTTTATATTTATGCCACGGCTGCTGTACTGGTTTTCCCGCATTTATTTTTCCCTGAAAGTAGTGGTAGTGCCGCATTACTGCAATCTTTAGCCACTTTTTCAATTGCATTTATCGCACGTCCAATTGGCGCTATTATTTTTGGACATCTTGGTGATCGAATTGGCCGTAAAGCCACACTCGTTTCTGCATTGCTATTAATGGGGATTTCTACAGTTTGCATCGGACTATTACCGACCCATGCACAAATTGGTGTGGCTGCACCCATCTTGTTAGCATTGTGTCGTTTAGGGCAAGGGCTTGGTTTGAGTGGCGAGTGGAGTGGTGCGGTATTATTCGCCACAGAAAATGCACCAAAGGGTAAACGTGCATGGTATGGCATGTTCCCACAGCTCGGTTCTCCAATTGGTTTTATTCTTGCGGCAAGCTCATTTTTATTATTAGGTGCATTTTTATCAGATGAAGCCTTTATGCAATGGGGCTGGCGAATTCCGTTTATTGCAAGTGCATTGCTAGTATTCGTTGGCTTATATATTCGATTAAAACTACACGAATCTCCAGCTTTTCAAAATGTTTTAAACAAGCAATCAGCAGTTAAAGTACCTTTGAAGGATGTGCTCACCAAACATATTGGAAAAGTGGTATTGGGTATGTTGGCGACAGTATGTACCTTGGTTGTATTTTATTTGATGACGATATTTGCATTGAATTGGGGGACAACCGCATTAGGGTATAGTCGAGATACTTTTTTAAAAATCCAACTGATTGCAACAGTGTGTTTTGGTCTGTGTATTCCTATCTCTGCATTATCCGCTGAGAAGTTTGGTAGAAAAATAACATCCATTGCCATTTGTATTCTGACCATGATCTTTGGATTGTTCTTCTCAACATTTTTTGTTGCTGATAACGTATTATCAGTATTGGTGTTCCTGTGCCTTGGTTTAAGTATTATGGGCTTAACTTATGGACCACTTGGGACCATTTTGTCTGAAATTTTCCCTGTTTCAGTTCGATATACAGGAACAGCCTTGTCTTATAATTTTGGTAGTATTTTAGGCGCATCATTTGCCCCTTTGATTGCAACTCAATTGGCTCAAAATTATGGTTTGCATGCTGTGGGATATTATTTATCTATCGCGGCAGGTGTTTCTCTATGTGCTTTCATGTGTATTCGTGAAACAAAAAATGAAAACATTATGAGCTGATTGTTTTATTGCACATGATGCTCAATTTCGGGCTTATTCAATCGTATATTTTAAAATGAATAAGCCCACAACTCAGATACACCTTATCCCAACTCGTTTTCTCATCATTAAATGTTCATCATTGTATCGATATACAGATGCATTCGATTTCTATTTAATACGTGTCCAACACTTGATCTTTCAATATGGATATTTGATGAGGCGATCTCATCCATTGCATGTTAAAAAAACATCAACATGAGATTTACTCATCTTATCCTGAATTTATATCGTTTTACTCATTTTATGATTCACGTTTAAATAAAGCCATTCAGAAATTTAGATTTTGTAAAATTTTTTAGGTGGCAATCTCCATGAGTCAGAAATTTGCATGTTCAATCAAACGCATTCGTTTCGATGAAAACTATGAACCAGCAAACAATACCCGTTTAACCACGAATTTTGCTAACTTGGCCCGTGGTGAAAGCCGCCAAGAAAATCTGCGCCGTACATTGGCGATGATCAATAACCGTTTCAATAGCCTTGCAACTGTAGATAATCCTAAAGGCGATCGCTATTCACTTGAAATTGATATTATTTCAGCGGCGATTGATATTGAAGGTAATGGTCAAACTTTCCCATTCATTGAAACTTTAAAAAGCACCGTGATCGACCATAAAACCGGTGAACGTCTTGAGGGTATGATTGGTAACAGTTTTTCTTCTTTTGTGCGTGATTATGACTTCAGCGTGGTACTGCCAGCACATGGTTGTAAGTTCAATGAGCAACCTGAAGGCTTTGGTGATCTACACGGTAAATTGTACTTACACTTGGTGAATTCAGACGTATTTAAAGCAGAATTTAAGCAAAACCCAGTGATTTGTTTAAGTATCTCAACCACGAAAACCTATTACCAAACAGCCAATGTGCATCCAGTACTCGGGGTTGAATATACCAATGACGATTACTCACGTACCGATGCCTATTTTGCCAAAATGGGTTTAAGTGTTCGTTACTTTAAGCCTCAAGGTGCCAATGCACCGCTCGCATTCTACTGCGCAGGTGATTTATTACGTGATTACACTGATTTTGAATTGATCAGTGCGATTGCGACCATGGAAAGTTTCCAAAAAATCTATCGTCCTGAAATTTACAACACCAATTCACCTGCAGGTGTGGAATATCAACCAAGTCTCAGCTATGGCGATTATTCTTTGACTCGTGTTGTCTATGACCGTGTAGAACGTGGCGAATTGGCAGTGAAACAAGGGAAATGGACCGAAGAAAACTTTATTAAGCCTTATAAAGACATTCTTGATGAATGGGCAGCCAATTTTAAAGTTGAAACAGCACAACAAGATACTGCTGCTTAAGCTGACACAATTTAACGATATACAAATTTAGAGAAAGAAGACTATGGCTATTTTACTCCCAACATCAACAGCAGGCAGCTTACCGAAACCCACTTGGCTGGCAGAACCGGAAAAATTATGGTCTGCTTGGAAACTTGAAGGTGAAGAATTATTGGAAGCAAAACGTGATGCTTTAAAATTATCACTTCATGAGCAAGTGACTGCGGGTATTGATATTGTCAGTGATGGCGAGCAGACCCGTCAGCACTTCGTAACCACGTTCATTGAACATCTTGAAGGTGTGGATTTCGAAAAGCGTGAAACCATGCGTATTCGTAACCGTTATGAAGCAAGCGTACCTTCAGTGGTCGGTGAAGTATCACGTAAAAAAGCTGTATTTGTAGACGATGCTAAATTCTTACGTAGCCAAACCAATCAACCGATTAAATGGGCGTTGCCTGGTCCGATGACCATGATTGATACACTTTTTGACGGTCACTACAAGAGCCGTGAAAAATTGGCTTGGGAATTTGCCAAAATTCTGAATCAAGAAGCTTTAGAGCTCGAAGCGGCAGGTGTCGACATTATTCAGTTTGATGAGCCTGCATTTAATGTGTTCTTTGATGAAGTAAATGATTGGGGTATTGCGACATTAGAGCGTGCGCTTGAAGGACTCAAATGTGAAACAGCTGTCCATATTTGCTATGGCTACGGCATCAAGGCAAATACGGATTGGAAACAAACATTGGGTAATGAATGGCGTCAGTATGAAGAGTCCTTCCCTAAATTACAAAAGTCAAAGCTAGATATCATTTCGTTAGAGTGCCAAAACTCACGTGTACCGATGGATTTAATTGAACTGATTCGTGGCAAAAAAGTCATGGTTGGTGCAATTGATGTAGCAACCAATCAAGTTGAAACTGCAGAAGAAGTCGCAAATACCTTACGTAAAGCATTGCAATTTGTTGATGCAGACAAGCTGTATCCTTCAACCAACTGTGGTATGACACCTTTATCTCGTAATGTTGCACGTGGCAAGCTTGAGGCGTTAAGTGCAGGTGCTGCCATTGTTCGTAAAGAATTAGAGGCTTAAATCAAACGTAGTTTGATGCTGAGCAGGGTAAATGGTGACTGAATCATTTGTCCTGTTCTAAGCAAAAGCACGTGATTATACATTTGAGATGAAAGAGATGATTGAAGCAACAGACTTTAGAAATGCAATGTCTTTACTCACCACAGCAGTGAATGTTATTACGACTTCGGGTGAAACAGGTATGCATGGATTTACTGCATCTGCCGTATGTAGCGTGACGGATACACCGCCAATGTTATTAGTCTGTATGAATCAATCCTCCCGTTCACATGCCCATTTTGTTGAAAATAAAGTCTTGGCTGTAAACGTACTAAGTACTCAGCATGAACAGCTTTCAAATGCTTTTGCTTCAAGTAAATTCAGCTCAGAAGATCGTTTCAAACTCGGTGATTGGAGTACGATGGAAACTGGTTCACCTATTTTGAAAGATGCCTTGGTCAGTTTTGACTGTGAGATTCAAGATATTCAGCAAGTCGGTACACACAGTGTTTTCATGTGTCGTGTTCTTAAAGTTCAACAAAGCGATCAAGAAGAAAGTCTGGTGTATTTTAACCGTGCTTATCATCAAGTGGGTCAATTGGAACACGTTTAACCCAATGCCTTAATTCCTTCATCTTTTTAAAAGTTAGTCTATTGTGGAACTTATAACCTTTTTAATCATCGGTGCTTTTGCTGGTTTTGCAGCAGGGTTATTTGGTGTTGGTGGTGGAACGATCATCGTCCCATTACTCTTTATTGTTTTTACTCAGATGGACTACAGTCCTGATGTGATCATGCATTTGGCATTAGGAACCTCATTAGCCACCATTGTTGTGACATCAATCAGTTCATTCATGGCACACCATAAAAATGGTGCAGTGATGTGGCCGGTATTTAAAAATCTGGCGCCACCGATGGCGATTGGCTGTTTTGCCGGAGCTGCGATTGCGGGATGGCTCTCAGGAATACATCTTCAACTCATCGTTGGTTTATTCTTGATTTGGGTGGCATATACTATGTTCATGGGGGCTAAAAAGGTCGTGGACTCAAGTAGAACACTGCCTTCAACCGGTAAACAGGTTGCTGCAGGTTCAGTGATTGGAGTGGCTTCAGCTATTTTTGGGATCGGTGGTGGCAGTTTAACCGTCCCGTATCTCAACCGTTATGGCGTCGTCATGCAAAAGGCAGTGGGAACATCCGCTGCCTGTGGTTTACCCATCGCGATTGCAGGTGCGTTAGGTTTTATGCTTTTTGGAGTGAAAGCGCATGCTGCTGTACCTAACAGTATCGGCTATGTACATACTTACGCATTCTTAGGCATTAGCCTGATGAGTTTCTTTACAGCTAAGTTGGGTGCAAAAGCGGCACATGCTTTATCACCGCAAATGCTGAAAAAATGTTTTTCGGTATTGTTGAGTATCGTTGGATGCTTTTTCCTGTTTAAAGGGTTGAGTTAAGAGATATTCAATTAATTTGATATGAAGAACAGGCTCACTCAGTGTGGGCTTTTCTAACATTATAGTTATTGTCTGGGATTTACATGATAGAAATACGACATTTAAAAACACTGACAGCCTTGAGAGAGCACGGTTCATTGGTTGCAGCAGCAGGTGAACTATGTCTGACTCCTTCGGCTGTATCTCACCAGTTGCGAGAGCTAGATCAATGGTTTGGTGTAGAAGTAGTAAATCGTCGTACACGTCCTATCAGTTTCTCTAATGTTGGCTTACGTCTATTGAAATTGGCCGATGAAGTATTGCCACAAGTTCAAATTGCACAAAGCGACATTACCCGTATTATTCATGGGCAAACTGGTCGGATTACTTTTTCTTCTGAATGCCATAGTTGTTTCGATTGGCTCATGCCCTTACTCAATCAATACCGTATTCAATATCCCGATGTCGATTTGGATTTTGCATCAGGATTTGAAGAAAATCCACATGAGTTATTGCAAAATGGCGAATTTGATTTATTGATTACTGCAGATCCGATTGCTTTGAAAGGTGTTGAATACTTTCCAGTGTTTGAGTATGAGTCTCGACTTGTCTTATCGACAACACATCCATTGGTGCGTGCAGAACACATTACTGTTCAAGAGTTAGCTGAAGAAACGCTTATTACATATCCAGTGGATAAACATCGTTTAGATATCATGTCGAAGCTATTTATTCCTGCAAATATTCAGCCGAAAAATATTCGAACTACAGATTTAACCCAAATGTTGATTCAACTTGTTGCTAGCGGTCGTGGTATTGCCGCATTGCCTGATTGGGTGGTGAATGAATATGAGCAAAAAGGTTGGGTCACTTCACGACGTCTTAATTGTGTTGCACCTGAAGGTTTACGTCGTACCTTATATGCTGGTTTTAGAACGGATGAAAAAGACAAAGATTACTTTGATGGTTTCTTAAAGCAGCTTGAGCGATTCTCAAAGAAAAGAATCTCTTACTACAGTTAGTTCTCTGAGTCTTTATCATTGCATTATCCTAGGGGGATTTAGACAATAATAGTTTTATGATTCAATGCACTAAATCAAATTTGGGTTCACATTGGGTAAAAAATAATTGCCACATTTTTTGCCACACTTTTTTTAAATCCTATCAAAAACTATCAAATGAAATTATATAAATTATTGAAAATACAAACAATTATATTTGATAGATTTTGATAGAGTTAAGCTTTAGCGGGTTCAACTCCCGCCATCTCCACCAAAATTCTTTTTATAAATCAGCCACTTATATAAGTGGCTTTTTTATTGGCTACATGTTTATTTTAAGCGTTTACCAAATTCAGTTTAAGATGAAAAAGTTTTTTAATATTAGCTGATTACTTAAAGTATTTAATTAATCATAGTTAAAACTTAATTATTCAAAGGCGAATAATGATTGATAATTGCTGATAGGTTTTATATTGAATGGATAATTTTAAAAACTGGAATGAAGGTTAATTTTCCAGATATGTATTTAAATAGAGAGACTTCCGAGTCGAGATATTTATTAAATTTCATTATTATTGTGAGAAATTTTAAGATAAATTCTTTTCTTTTTCTAAGCTTCATCAAAATAGCTTTAAATATGGAACCTTAGAAACTTTTTTATTTTGGAAGTTGGGAAAATATTGACCCTATGAGCAGTTCACCCACAAATGATACTGAATTTAATTTACAGCAAGTTTTGTTGCTAATGAACCATTTAACAAAATGGCTTATTCGCTCTGGGGTGGGCTATACAGAGTTTTCTGCCGCTTTAAAGCCTATTTTTTATTTACAAGCCGTGAATGAACTGGAAGCTCTTGAGAAAAAAGCCACTATATCCGCAATCAGCTTATTGTCAGGACTGCACCGTAAAGATATCACTACTTTCAAACAAGCAATTGAAGATGGCTACTTAATTACTGATACCGGCAAAACGGAAGCATTGAATATTCCTGGCCGAGTAGTCGGGATATGGGTAGCAGAAGAATGGCCAGAACAGCTACCTTTTCATAATCCTGATCAAGATTCATTTGTAAAATTAGTCCATAGGGTATCAAAGGAAATGCATCCCAGATCGGTACTGAATGAATTGGTGCGTCTTGGAATTGTCAGGCAGGAAAAAAAACAAGTCATTTTAGAGAAAAGAAGTTTTATTCCGGATCAATCTTCGCAAGATATACGCAAGTTATTGACCGATAATTTACAAAGCCATATGCAAGCGGGTTTACATAATATTTTTTGCCCGGAACAAACGAGCTTTTTAGAAGAAAGTATACGAGCAGATGAACTGACGAGCGAATCAGTTGAAATTCTTAAAAAGCATTCACTGGAATTATGGAAAAAATATTCTGAAGATTTATTCAAACTGGCTTTAGAACGTAGTGAATTAGATGAAGGAAAATCTGATGCGAATCAGACATTTTGTTTAGGGATATATCAAAGTGATACATAAAAAAAGATTTTTATTGCCTATCGTCTGCGCGACATTGTTGGCTGGTTGTGGAGAAGAGTTTTCAGCAGGTGTGGTAAAAGGTGGAACTGGAACTGGAGGAAAACCGCCTTCTGGCGTGGACATTGTGGTTGAGAGAGTTCCTTTGACGGATTCTTACTCAATTTGGCTGTCAAAACCAAAAACAGATGATTGTCAGGGTGTTAAGCGTACTTTTCAATTTTTAGATCCGACTACTTTAGAAGTGATAGAAGAAAATCAGTCACTTGAAATTACACCATCTGATGAAGTTGTGAATCAGCTCGTTTTACAGGTCCGTTGGGAAAATCAATCAGAGCAGCCTAAAACGATCCTGCATCCATCATGTCACTTTTTAGTCGAGTTACAGGAACTTGGGGATAAGGTGCCTGTGAAAGCCTTGAATTGCGATCTGGAAAAAATAACAACTTTAGAAAAAAATAAGGTTTATGTTCATCAGCAGATGTATCAATTTGACCATACATCAAAAGGCGTACTGAAACATAGCATGAGCACACAATTCTTACCTCTAGAAGCAAGTGGCCAAGATTGTGAAGACTTATCTATTCCTTATGAAATTCAGAATATCGAAAAGTAGTTCATATTGATAAATAGTAAAAAAGGCTTTCATAGGAAATAATGAAAGCCTTACAAATGTGACATGCAAAAAAAACCACACGGATCGTGTGGTGGCATAATCATGCATGCCTCAAAGGAAAGAAGGGACAGTGCTTGAAAAAATTAAAATAAGAATTGATGAAAATTAAAAACGATAACCTACACCCACATAGGAAATCAGTGGATCGACATCAATTTTGGTAGAGGCCTGAATCAGTTTCTCGCCCGTATTTTTATTGGTCACCGTGATATCGGTCTTATTATTTAATTTTGCATAAGAAACTGAAGCAGTTGCATACCAGCTAGAGTTTAAATCATAGTTAAAACCTAATGAGACGATAGGTGCAATAGCATCATCTGCGGTGGTTTTTACTTGGATATCTCCACTTGAAACTCTACCCTCGAGCGCTGCTCCTGCTTCACCATCATAGATATTTTGAATCATGTGGCCAGCTGCAATCAGATCATTTTTAACGCCGCCATTTAATTTAATATCAGTGTAATGAGCAAACATGACACCGGCACCGATATAAGGTCGGAACTTGTTAACACCCGGTTTGCCAAAGTGATAAATCGCCTCAAGTGCAGGTGTCCAAGCACGTGCAGAAGCAGCAGTATCATATTTATCTAAGTCAGTAATGAGAATATCATTGGCTCTAGACTAGCAGATTTACACTTAATTTTACCTAATGAGGTTCCACAGCTCAGTTGCTAACTCATTAGGTTCCCTCATCCAACGCCATTCAGTTTCTTTAAGATGATAATCAAAGTACTCTT